>JAYTIO010000560.1:0-4196 GCA_043731805.1 Pedosphaera sp.
GCCGAGGAAGCGCCGCAGATACTTCGCCGGGATGCCGGCCACATACATCATCACGAAGCCCGTCGGGATGAGCACCAGCGCGGAGCCGAGGTCCGGCTCGACCAGGATGAAGGCGAAGGGCAGGCCGAGCATCGCCAGCGATTTCCAGAAATTCCCGGTGAGCTTCAGCTCGTCGAGCGGGCGGGCCAGGAAATTGCCCAGCGCGAGGATGAAGGCGATCTTGGCAATCTCCGACGGCTGAAGCTGAAAGATGCCGAGGTCAATCCACCGCCGCGCGCCGAAGCGCATCGCGCCGATGTGCGGGATGAGCACGAGCAAGAGCAAGAGGATGCTGCCCCAGTAGGCCACGTAGGCCCAGCGCGCGAGGGTCTGGTAGGGCACCACGCACGCCGCCGCCGCCGCGCCGAGGCCCAGCGTGTAGAAGATGACTTGCCGGAAATGAAGCATCTTGAACCACGGCACGCCCGAGCCGGACTCGGTGGCGTAGCGCGCGCTGTAGATGAAGAGCACGCCCAGCACCATCAGCCCCAGCAAGGCGCACAGCATCACCCAGTCGATCCGGGCGGGCTTGGCGGAGATGTTGGGGCGGGCGAGCATGAGTCAGTTCAAGCTGGCGAGGCTCGCGGTCCGCTGCCCGCCGTCGCGCTCGCGCTTCTGGAGCGCCTCGTAAATCTTCTTGGCCACCGGCGCGCAGGTCTTGCCGCCGGACGCACCGCTCTCGACCATCACGATGACCGCCCACTTGGGCTGGTCCACGGGCGCGAAGGACGCGAACCACGTCGTCTTGTCCACGATGCGGCCGGCGTGCTCCACCTCCGCCGTGCCGGTCTTCCCGCCGATCTTCAGCCCGGGCACGATCGCCTCCGTGCCCGTGCCGCCGCGCTCCTCCACCTCGGCGAGCATGGCCTCGCGGATGAGGCGGAGGTTCTCCGGCTTCACGCCCAGCTCGTCGCGCACGCGGGGCGGGAACTCGGAAACCTTCTCGCCGAACTGCGGGTCACTGGGCTCCAGGCGCAGGACCAGGCGCGGCCAGAAGACTTTGCCGCCATTGGCGATGGCGCTGACCAGCACGGCCATTTGCAGCGGGCTGACAGAGACCTTGCCCTGGCCGATGGCGAGGTTCGCCGTGTCGCCGGGTTGCCAGCGGCGCACGAGGTCCGTCTGGTCGGGGAAATCCCCCGCCGTCTCCTGGCGCGGGAGGATGCCGGTGCGCTCGCCCAGGTGGAACTTCTCGCCGAGCATAATCATCTTTTGCAGCACGCCGGGCTTGAGCGCGTGGTGGATGAAGTAGGAATTCGAGGAGTGCATCAGCGCCTTTTTGAAGTTGTAGGGGCCGGGGGCAACGGTGTCGTCAATCTTCCGGTTGCCGACGTGGATGCACCCGCGCCCGGGCCGCGTGGGATCGCCCTCGACGTTGTAAGTGGCCTGTGGCGACAACGCCTCCATCTCCAGCGCGGCGAGGCCGGTGAGCAGTTTGAGGATCGAGCCGGGGTGGTAGTTCTCCTGCGTGGCGCGGTTGAGCTGGGGTTTGAGCAACGGATGGTTCAGCTCGGCCCAGTCGTCCTCCGAGATGCGGCCCATGAACTTCGCCGGCTCGAACGCTGGCGCCGACGCCATCGCCAGCACGTCGCCGTTTTGCACGTCCAGCACCACCGCCGCGCCGCGCGTCAACGCGCCAAAGAGCGGCGTGACCAGCGCCCGCTCGACGGCTTGCTGGAGCTTGAGGTCCAGCGCGAGCACGAGGTTGTCGCCCGGCTCGGGGATGCGCGGGATGCGCGGTTCGAGATGCTGATAGCCGAGGCGGTTCACGGTCATGGACTTCGTGCCCGCCGTGCCGCGCAACTGGCTGTCGAAGCTGCCTTCCATGCCGGTGATGCCCTTCCAGTCCGGCAGGCGGTAGTGGTAGAAGGCGTCTTCCTCCTCCTGCGAACTGTCGTCCTTGCGCAGCGCGCCGAGGACGTGCGCGGCGAGGCTGCCGTGGGGATAAACGCGGAGCGGCTGGATTTCCAAATCCAGCCCCGGGAACACGCCGGGCCGCTCGGCGAAACGCGCCACCTGCACGGCATTGAGGTTCTGCAAAATGGAAATGGGCAGCGCGCGAACCTCGTTGTAGTGGCGCTGGAACTTGCGCGGGTCAATCACCTGCGGCTGCTGGAGCCAGTCGCTCACCTGCGTGGTGATGTTGCTCACGACGTTGTAGCGCGCCGCCCACTCGATTTGCTCGCGCTCGGCCCGGCTGAGACGCGCGCCCACGGGCAGGAGCCGCCGGTATTCCGCGCGGAAGTGGCTTTGCAGCGCGTCGAGGTAAAGCTCGACGTTGTAGGTCGGGCGGTTCTCGGCGAAGGGCTGGCGGTTGCGGTCGAGAATCCGCCCGCGCACCGCCGGGAGTCGCACGCTGCGCACCGCCTGGTCTTCGAGGCTCTCGGCGTAGCGCTTCGAGGAGAACACCTGCACATACCACAGCCCGCCCAGCAGCACGCAGAAGCCCGCCGCCAGCACGAGCGCCACCACGCGGAGCTGCGTGTCGGGCTGCTTGATGGGGGCGATCTGGAACATCAGTCAGGTGACGGGGAAGCCACAGATGGACACAGATAAACACAGATGGGGATTGGCGTTGGGCCAAACCCACCGCTTGTCGGCCACCGCCGGTGGTCGGCAACGGGTTCTCAATCTGTGCAAATCTGTGTCCATCTGTGGCTCAGAATCGGGTCCGCTTGATCTGCCGCGTGGCCCGGTAGTGCGACTCGGGGAGCGGCTGGTAGGTGAACCAGCGGTTCAGTTGCGCGAAGAGGCGGAAGATCAGCGGCGTCGCCACCGCGCCGCCCACCGCCATCACGAGCCATTGGCCCAGCAGCCGCCCGGTCAACGGCACCGGCTGCTGCGTGTTCATCAGTGCGAGCACCACGCACGCGGGCACCAGCGAACTGGCGAGGAAACCCATCAGCACTTGCGCGTAAGCCTGGTCGCGCAGCACCAGATCACGCTGGTGGTGCAGCAGGAAACCGGTGAGCGCCAGCGCGATGGTCGTAACGCCCAGCGGGTTCACGGAGAAAGAGTCGTGCGCCAGCCCGCCGACGATGGCGAGCAACGCCACGCTCGGCAGCGAGGCGGACAAAGCGACGTAAACCATCAGCGCCGGGAGCAGGCTGATCTGCGCGCCGAACCAGTGGCGGAAGCCGTTGAAGGAAACCTCGAAGGCCACGCAGAGCCACGCGGCGAGCAGGAGCGAGATGGTTTCGAGACGGGTCACGGGAAGAGTTTTGAGTTCTGGGTTTTGAGTTCTGAGTTGGGGAGCGCTCGTGTCGGCGCAGCGTTCAGGAGGTCCGAGGGCTCAACTCGGAACTCAGAACTCAGAACTCGGAACCGGGTCTTCATTGGGCGACCACCCACACTTGGTCGAGGGCGTTGAGGTTGACGGCGAGTTTCACGCGCGCTTCCTGGTGGAGTCCGTAGCCGACGTTGCGCACGTCCACGATTTCGCCCACGCGGATGCCCGCCGGGAAGACGCCGCCGAGGCCGCTGGTAAGCACGTGGTTGCCGGGCTTCAGCTCCAGCCCGCTCGTCACGATGGCCTGGCCGGGCTTCACCGGACTGCCACGCGAGAGATACGTGAGCGTCACGATGGCGGGGTCGGCGGCGTAGGGCATGATGATGCCGTTCTCTGCCGTCTCGCTCACCCGCGCGGCGGCGCGGCAGTTTTGGTCGCCGAGCAGGACGACTTGCGAGCGGGTGCCGCCGACGGTGGCGACGCGGCCCGCGAGGCCATCGGGCGTGATGACGGGCATGTCCACGCGCACGCCGTCCTTGCTGCCCACGTCAATGAACACGGTGCGCCACCAGTTCGCCGGGTCGCGAGCGATGACGCGGGCGGGCTTGAGCTTCCAGGGGGAGCGGGCGGGGAAACCGGCTTGCTTGCGGAGGCGTTCATTCTCCCGGACGGCTTCCTGGGCTTGGGCGAGGTTAAATTCGAGGCGCTGCTTCTCCGCGCGGAGTTGCTCCAGCTCACGCACGAGGTCTTCGCGGGGGACGACGGAGTTGCCCGCGCGCCGGGCGACGCTCTGGGCGCTCTCGGTGAAGCCGAAGAGCGGGAGGAACAACCCGGTGAGGGTGAGCTTGACGCGGTTGGCCGCAGACTCCGGGAGGCTGAGAAATATCAGCCCCGCCAGCGCCACGATTCCGAGCGCGATATATTGCGG
>JAYTIO010000561.1:0-4275 GCA_043731805.1 Pedosphaera sp.
GGACCTGATTTTTAGCCTCTGGGCGACCCAGAGGCGAAAATTCCAGCACTTGAGGCCAAGATTCTAGTCCCATCGGTTCGCGCGTGGGTGCTACTGGGCTGACCGGCGGGGACAGGGAGTAAAGTGGGGTTGTCGGGTGAGGTGAAAAGGCGGACGGGGGGGCCGGAGTTTTAGCCACGGATGAAACACGGACCGAACACGGATAGACTCCGCCCTGCCGCCCGCTGCCCTCCGGGTTGCCTCGGGGTTGCCTCCGGGGCCAAAAATCACCTCTGGAAGCACCGTCGCGGCTGCGCTCGGGCGGCGCACTCCAAATGCGTCTCCTGAACTTGGCGGCTACGTGGGCGTCCTCACCCGGCACTTTCTTTCAAGAAGCGGTTTGCACCGCGCGTCCAGTGAAGCGTGCAATCCCATTCGCTGCCGGGCCGGTTCGTTTCCGCTGACGGTTCTCCCTCCCCACTTTCACGGCTGTCGCGCCGGCGTTTTGTCGGCGGGCTGGCCTTGGCGGCGGGGGGGACGGCGGCATCGGTCGCGTCGGCCACCGGGCCGAAGCGGGTGGCGGCGATCGTCACGGTGTATGACCACAACTCGCACGCGGATGTCATCGTGAGCCGCATCCTGGAGAGCCATTCGATGGACGGTAAGGGGTCGTGGCCGCCGGGCGCGGCGTGGCCGAAGCTGAAGTTGGTCAGCCTTTACGTGGACCAGCCGCACGCGAAGGAGATCAGCGGGCGGCTGGCGGCGGAGTATGGGTTTCCGATGGTGCCGAGCATCGCGCAGGCGTTGACGTTGGGCGGCTCGACGCTCGCGGTGGATGGCGTGCTGCTCATCGGCGAGCACGGGAAGTATCCGCTCTCGGAGACGGGGCAAATCCTGTATCCGCGCCGGCGGTTCTTCGAGGAGACGGCGGCGGTGTTCCGCAAGGTGGGGCGCAGCGTGCCGGTGTTTTCGGACAAGCATCTGGCCTCGAACTGGGCGGACGCGAAGTGGATGTATGACACGGCGCGGGAGCTGGGTGCCCCGTTCATGGCGGGGTCGTCGCTGCCGGGTTTGTGGCGGCATCCGGCGGTGGAGATGCAGCGGGGCGCGCCGGCGACGGAGGCGGTGGTGCTCTCGTATGGGCCGCTGGAGGCCTACGGGTTTCACGCGCTGGAGGCGTTGCAATGTCTCGTCGAACGGCGGCGCGGCGGGGAGACGGGCGTGGCGGCGGTGCAGTTCATGCAGGGGCCGGAGGTGTGGGAGGAGATGAGGAAGGGACGGTTCAGCGAAGAAGTTTTCCAGGCCGCCGTGGATGCGCGCGAGAACAAGGCGCGGTTCAAGAAGCCGTTCGTGGAGCAGGTGAAAAGTCCGGCGGCGTTCTTCATCGAGTATTGCGACGGGTTCAAGGCGACGATGATCCACGACGCGAAGGACGGGCACAACGAGTGGATTGTCGCGTGGCGCGAGGCGGGGCGGAAGGCGTGCCCGGCGACGGCGTTCTGGACGCAGGAGGCGCGGCCGCTGGGGCATTTCGCGTTCCTGCTGCAAGGGGTCGAGCAAATGATTTACACGGGCCAGCCGACGTGGCCGGTGGAGCGGACGCTGCTGACCACGGGCGTGCTGGCGGCGGCGTTTCAATCGCGCTTGCAGGGCGGCCCGCGCCTGGCGACGCCGCACCTGGCCGTGCGCTATCAGCCGACGTTCACCTGGAAGGAGCCGGCGGTGCCGCAGCCGGGGCGGCCGCTGGCGGGGAAGTAGGGGGGCGGGGAAAGTGATAAGTGGTTGGTAAACAGTGAGGGGCGGGCGCAGGACTCAGCACTTGGCACAATTGAGAGGTTCGCCGGGGTCAGCCGCCGCCGCACTTCCCCATTCTCACGCGCGGCCGGACTCGCTAAGCTCCGCGCATGAATTTGCCCCGCGTGTGCCCGGCGCTCCTCTGCGCGTTCTTTGCGTTCGCTGGCGGCGACGCTTCTGCCGCCAAGCCCAACGTCCTCTTCCTCTTCGCCGACGACATGCGCGCCGACTCGGTCGCGGCGCTGGGCAATCCGGTCGTTCAGACGCCCACGCTCGATGCGCTGGTCCAGCGGGGCTTCGTGATGCGGAACGCGTATTGCCTCGGCGGCAACTCCGGCGCGGTCTGCACGCCGAGCCGCAACATGCTCTTGAGCGGCAATGCCTACTTCCGTTGGAAGGACTTCCAGCCGCCGCAGGGTGCGAAGGGCATGCTCGCACCCGGTGACGGACCGAACTGGCCGCTCTCGATGCAGGCCGCCGGCTATGAGACTTACCACGAGGGCAAGCGCGGCAACACGGCGCTGCTCATCCAGGCGAAATTCGAGCACAACCGCTACATCAACGAGAACGCCGACCGCACCGGGGGCGAGCCGGGCAAGCAAATCGCCGACGACGTGACGAAGTTCCTCAAGGAGCGCACGGACCCGCGCCCGTTCTTCATGTATCTCGCCTTCGGCAACCCGCACGACCCGCGCGTCGCGGCCCAGAAATACATGGACCTTTATCAGCGCGACGCCATCCCGCTGCCGAAAAACTTTCTCCCCCAGCATCCCTTCGACAACGGCGACATGACCGTGCGCGACGAAGCGCTCCTGCCGTGGCCGCGCACCGAGGCCGCCGTCCGCAAGGAGCTCCACGAATACTACGCCACCATCACCGCGATGGACTTCCACATGGGCCGCATCGTCGCCGCGCTGAAGGAACTCGGGCAACTCGACAACACGCTCATCCTTTGCTCCGCCGACCAAGGCATCGCCCTCGGCAGCCACGGCCTACTCGGCAAGCAAAACCTTTACGACGCCGGCATGAAGTGCCCGCTCGTCTTCGCCGGCCCCGGCATCCCGCACGGTGCGAGCGCGGCGCTGGTTTATCTCCTCGACCTCTACCCGACCGTGCTCGACCTCGTCGGAGCGGCGAAGCCTGCGGGCATTGATGGCCAGAGCTTCCGCCCGGTGTTCACCGGTGCGACCAAGCCCATCCGCTCCGAGCTCTTCTTCGCCTATCGCGACGTGCAGCGCGCCTGGCGCGACGACCGCTGGAAGCTCATCCGCTACCCGCAAGTCAACGTGACGCAACTCTTCGACCTTCAGGCCGACCCCGACGAAATGAAGAACCTCGCCGAAGACCCCGCCCACCGGCCGCGAGTCGAGCAACTGCTGGCCAAGCTCAAGGAGGCGCAAGCCCGGTTCGCTGACCCGCTCCCGCTCACCGTGGCGAACCCCAAGTCCGCGAAGTGGACTCCCCCCAGCGCCGAAGACCGGGCGAAAGCCAAGGCTGGGAAGAAGGCAGAGCAGCCGCAGTGAGCGGCCACCGTGGCTGCCCGCCTCCGAGGAGGGCGAGGTCCCACGACCCAAAGGTCCGCGCATTGGGACCATGAACCCGGAGCACGACCGGTCCCCGGTCGCAGCGCGTGCGTCGGCGAGGCCGCGTCGCGAATCTCTCAGCGTATGCGTGAGTGCGAAGCTGCTGCGGGCGGGGATCGCCCGCGCGCCGGGTTCATCGAGCGGGCCGTCCGCCGGCGCTTGCCCAGCCCCAGCCGTTACACGCGCAGGCCATCGCGCGCCAAAGAATGGAGTTGCCAAGTCGCACCGCGCTTTGAAGATTCGGCCCCGCCACGCGTTCCCGGGCTGGTCTGACCGGCGGTTCCGGCTTGAAGTCTGAGCCCCAGAGCGCGTCCACTTGTCCGCCAACCGCAACAACGACCGCAGCCCACTCAGCCAACACATGAAATACTTCGACCGCCGTGGATTCCTCAAAACCGCCGCCGCCAGCGCCGGCGTCTTCTACATCGCGCCGACCTCCTGGGCGCAGAAAAGCCCTGGCGACACGCTAAACACTCTCTGCATCGGCATCAACGGGCGTGGCCAGTCGCACATCGGCGGGATGCTCGGCTTGAAGGACAAGGGCGTGCGCCTCACCGCCCTCTGCGATGTGGATGCCACCGTCTTGGGCAAGAACGTGGACAACCTCGACAAGAAGGGCACCAAGGTCAAAGGCTACGCCGACATGAGGAAGGCGTTTGAGGACAAGGATATTGACCTCGTCTGCATCGCCACCCCGAACCACTGGCATTCCCTCGCCGCCATCTGGGCCATCCAGGCGGGCAAGGACGTGTATGTGGAGAAGCCCGTTTCCCACAACGTCTGGGAAGGCCGCCAACTCGTGAACGCCGCCCGCAAATATAAGAAGATCGTCCAGACCGGCACCCAGAGCCGCTCCTCCCGCGCGGGCATCGGCGAGGCCGTGAAGTTCGTCCAGTCCGGCCAGCTCGGCAAAATCCTC
>JAYTIO010000562.1:0-2380 GCA_043731805.1 Pedosphaera sp.
GCTGCGGGCGCGAGCGTTGCTGGAACGGCCCGTGCCACGCCCGCTGCTGGCGAGGCTGATGCCCGTTCAACTTTCACTGGAACTGGGAGCCAACGCGGCCAGGTCAGTTTTACCAACTGCAACCCCCAATCCTCAAAGTCACCAATGAAATCAAGGTTCGGAACTTTGGCTTTCGTAACACCCTCTCGTATAGCGACAATTAGACATTGCCGTTGGTCTGGGATAAATCCGGGTCTCACCTGGCCACTGGCCAGGGAATGATTTGCCCCGGTGGTGGGAGCGGCGGGCGGGTGGCCCGCCGCAACGGGCCGGTGGCCCGTTCCACCCGGACCAACTCGCGTCCCTTCAGCCTGGGGACGGACTCCGACCGGCTGGGCTGGCAGCCCGGTGCCTTGGGGAGCCGGGACGATGGGCTGGGAAGCCACCCCGACGCCTTGGGAAGCCATCCCGACCGCCTGAACCGGCATTCCGACGCCCTGGGTGGGCACGTCGGCGGCTTGGGGAGGCACGTCGGCGGCTTGGGAAGGCATGTCGGTAGCCTGGGAAGGCATGTCGGTAGCCTGGGGAGGCACGTCGGTGAGGTCCAAGTGCCTTCCCAGACGGTTTTTACGCGGTTGTAGCCGATGGGAGTCAAAACACAGGCCGTCGGTGGTCAAAAATAGACAGTTGGACACCCTCCACCCGCCATCGGGATGCCCCTAGTCGTCGCGGTGCTCCGCCAACCTTGGGCTGAGGGACGCAATCCCGTTGGGATTGCCACGGTGGGAAGCTCCGGTTTTCAGGCGGCTGGTCAATGCCACGGTGCCGCCATTTCCCCGGCGCACACTCACACGCCGAAGAGCCGGTCGCCCGCGTCGCCGAGGCCGGGGACGATGTAGCCCTGGTGGTTCAGCTTTCGGTCCAGTGCGGCGGTGAAGATCGGGACTTCAGGATGGTGCCGGTGGACGAACTTGATGCCCTCCGGCGCGGCCAGCAGGTTCACGAGTCGGACGCGCTTGGCCTTGCGCTCCGCCATCAAGTCCAGCGCGGAGACCGCGCTGCCGCCGGTCGCCAGCATCGGGTCCATGAGGATGATTTCGAAGCCGCTCAAATCCTCGGGCAGGCTCTTGTGATACGTCGCGGCCTCGAGCGTGTGCTCGTTGCGCTTCAGCCCGATGAAGCCCACGCGCGCGTGCGGGAGGAGGCGGAGAATTGGGTCGAGCATGCCCAACCCCGCGCGCAGCACGGGCACCAGCAACACCTCGCGGCGCAACCGCACGCCGCGCGTCTGCTCCAGCGGCGTCTGCACGGTCACGCGCTCCGTGGCGAACGTGCGCGTGGCCTCATACACCATCAGCGCCGCGATCTCGCCCAGCGCGCGGCGGAACTCCTCCGGCTGCGTGGTCTGGTCGCGCAGGCGCGTGAGGTTTTGCTGGATGAGCGGGTGGGTGATGACGGTGAGGTTTTTCATGGGAACTGGATTAGCCGCGAAAGAACACCGAGGACGCAGAGCAAAGAACCTTCAACTTCCAGCGCTCCACGTTCCATGCCGCATTCGCAAGCGTGGGCGTGGGATGCGCTTCCTTCCCAACTTTGCGCTCTCTGCGCCCTTTCGCGGCAAAACTCACTGCACGACGTTGAACGACAGGAAATACATCCGCCCCGCCTGCAAGCGCGGGAAGTCGAAGCCCAGGTCCACCTTCACCGCGTGCACCTCGGACTTGCCCAGGAACCGCAGCAGGTTCCCGAACGCGAAGGGTTGCTGATACCGCACGAGGTTCGCCTCGCTCAGGCCGGCGAGCTGCTCCGCGCGCTTCACGGCCACGGCGAAGTTGCCCAACTCGTCCACGAACCCCAGCCGGTGCGCCTCTTTGCCGGAGAAGATGCGGCCGTCCGCATACGCCTCCCAATCGCTCGCCAGGACACGGCTCTCCTTCTCCAAGCCCGCTTTCTTGTTCGCCACGCGCGACGCCTCGCGGCCCTTGCGCACCACGCCCTTGAACGTCGCGAACGTCTCGTCAATCAGCCCCTGCATCATCTCCCGCTCGCCCGCCGGCACGTCCTCGGGCCGCCGCGTGCTGCTCATCATGTCTTTGAACTTTCCGCTCTTATAGACCTCCGGGCGGATGCCGACCTTGTCCATCAAGCCGCGGAAGTTCATCCCCGACATGATCACGCCGATGCTCCCGGTGAGCGTGAGTTCGTTCGCCACGATCCACCGGCACGGCGCGCTCACGTAGTAGCCGCCCGAGGCCGCGAGGCTGCCCATCTGCGCCACCACCGGTTTGCCGGAGCTGTCCTGAAACTCCTGGATGGCCCGGTAAATCTCGTCCGACGCCAGCACCTCGCCGCCGGGTGAATCCACCTTGAGGATGACCGCCTTGACCTGCTCGTCCTTCTC
>JAYTIO010000563.1:0-1957 GCA_043731805.1 Pedosphaera sp.
CGGCGGCGAAGGGTTTCTTCAGGAACGTCGGCACGCCCAGCTCGCGCAAGTCGGTGACGAACTTCTCATGCCCCATGCCCGACGCGACGATGATGGGCAACGCGGCGTTGCGCTTCCGCAGCTCGCGGCACAGCTCCACGCCATCCATGAACGGCATCAAGATGTCGGTGATGACCACCTTAATGTCGCCCGCGTGCTGCTCGTAGAGGCTCAACGCCTGCTGGCCATCACGGGCCTTCAGCACCTTGTAGCCGTGCCACTCCAGAATTTCTGCGGTCACGTCCAGCACGCCCTGCTCGTCGTCGGCGAGCATCAGCAACTCGCCGTTGCCGCGCGGCAGCTCGCCCTGGGCCGACGGTGCCTTGGCGTCTCCGCCGGCGGCGGGCAGGTAGATTTGGAACTCCGTGCCCTTGTCCTCCTCCGTTTCGACGAGGATGAACCCGCCGTGGCTTTGCACCACGCCCAGCGCAGTCGCGAGGCCGAGGCCGACCGACTGCCCCGGCTCCTTCGTCGTGAAGAACGGCTCGAAGATGCGCGGCAGGATGTCGCGCGGGATGCCGGTGCCGGCGTCCGTCACGCGGAACAGGACGTAGTTGCCGGGCTTCGCGCCAGTCGCGCGGCGGTGGTGGATGAAGCTCTCGTCCACCAGCGTGTTCTCGGCGCTGAACTTCAGCGTGCCGCCGGAGGGCATCGCGTCGCGCGCGTTGACCGCGAGGTTCAGCAGCACGCGATGGAGCTGCGCCGAGTCGGCGGAAATGAGCAGCAGGTCATCCCCGATTTCACTGCTCACCCGGACGTTGCGCGGGAACGTCTCCTGCACCGACTGCACGATGTCGCGCACGAGCATCTCGGGCGAAACCGGCGCGCGCTCGCCGTGGAAACCGCGCGCGAAGGTGAGCACCTGCTTCACGATGTCCGCGCCGCGCTGGGCGCTGGACTCGACGCTGTCCACGAGCGTGCGGGCCTTGCCGCTGACCTGCTTGCGCAGGAGCTGCGCGGCCATGAGCACGGGGGCGAGCACGTTGTTCAACTCATGCGCCATGCCACCAGCGAGCGTGCTGACGGCCTCGATACGCTTGTGCCGCAACTGCTCTTCCGCCCGCTGCGACTCGGCCAGCTCCGCCGCCAACTGCTGCACCTGCGCGTTCAAGCTCCCGGTCTCCTCGGACACCCGCAACGCCAGCTCGCCTTGGTGCGCCTGCATGGCTTCTTCCATGACGCGGCGGGAGGCGGCTTCCTGTTCCACCTGCGCCCGGGCGGCCTCGACCTCGGAGGTCAGGCCCGCGAGCCGCTCGCGCATCGCCGCGTTGGCACCACGCAATTCCTCCTGCGCCTCCCCGAGCCGCGCGACCTCCTGCTCCCAGCTCCGCTTCGCGTTGTGGAAGACCACGAGCTGCTCGGCCACCTCGCGCTCCGCCGACTCGCGCAGCCGGTCCAGTTCGACCTCCGCGTGCTCGCGGTGGGTGCTCTCCTCGTGGAGCCGCGCCTCGGTGGACTCCAGCACGGTGACGCGCTGGGTGAGCTGGCGCTCCAGCATCTCCAGCTCCGAGCGCGTCGTGTTCAATTGCGCCTGCACGGCGGACGCGGTCTGGTTCGCGCGGGTGTTCGCGAGCTCAACGTCCGCCGCTTGGGCACGGGCCGCCGCGAGTTCGGCGGTGAGCTCCGCCTCCCGCTGCGCAAGCTGCCGCGTCAACTCGGCGTGCGCCTGCTGCAAGGTCGCGTGCGCCTGACGCAACTCGGCGGAGGCGTGGCCCGCCTTGGCCTCGGCGGTGCGAAGGGAGTTCGTCAGTT
This sequence comes from Pedosphaera sp., assembly GCA_043731805.1. GTDB lineage: Bacteria > Verrucomicrobiota > Verrucomicrobiia > Limisphaerales > SXTU01 > SXTU01. The sequence goes on from JAYTIO010000563.1 coordinate 1,792, forward strand.
CGCCCAGCCGGCGGTCGAAGTCCTCGCGCTGCATCTGCCACGTCAGCTCCATCCGCAGGCGCTTCTCCATCTCCACGCGCAGGGCTTGGTTGGCGGCCTCCAAGTCTATGGCGCGGTCACGCAAGCGCTGTTCGGCGTTCATTGCGTTGAGGCGCAACTTCTCCTC
>JAYTIO010000564.1:0-3124 GCA_043731805.1 Pedosphaera sp.
CCGACCTTCAGTTCCTCGCTCGCGACCGGCACGAGCGCGCCGAAGACGGTAATGTCGGGCAGCCGGATGACGTTGTTAGTGGTCTCAGCGGCGGCCGCCGGCACGAGGCTGGCGGTGAACAGCGCGAGCAGCGCGGACAGGGTAGTCTTCATAGAGTTTGTCAAAACCGGGCCGGATGGACGCAGCCGGGTGGGGAAGCATCAAACGATTTCCGACTTTCAAACGAGTGACTAAGGCTTCGCAGACGGTGGCCGGCCGCCGGGTGGGACGCCTCAAGCATGCAACTACTTGCGGTCCAGCTTCCCCACGCCGTGCCCGTCTGCCGGCAGTTGACCGGCACAAATCCAGCCGCTACAGAGCACGGGCAGTGACCCGCGATTCCAGTCCGCCCGCTCCCGCCCTTTGGCACCAACTCACCGCCGTTGGGCTGGCGGGGCTGATGACTTGGCTGGGCTGGTTGGTGCGCAGTGAGGCGGCCCACGACCACTTGCACGTTCGGCCAGCGACCAGCTCGCTGCTCGCGGCCACGGGAAAACTTTCCGGCGCGTCGGCAGCACATGGCACCACGCAGACGCCGCGCTGGCTGAAGCTTGGGCCACTGCCCAAGGACGCCGCGCCGCAAGTCCCCTTTGGCACGCACCAACACCGCAGCCTTGCCTTCGATTCGCTCGCGGCGGGGCAATGGTGCGGCCTGTTCGCTCCGGCGGCCCTACCGCTTCCCCAGCTCACCGCCGTCGCGCCACCGCTTCCCCGTCTCCGCGTCGCGCCACCGCGCACGCATTGGCTGCTGCTGCCCGGTCGCGCCCCGCCTGCTTGCGCCTGAGCAGTCCAGCCTGAAGCGGCACGGCGGCAGGTGCGCGCCCATTTCTCGCGCACCGCATCTCCGGGCAACCAATGCCCCGCGCCTCGTTCAGACGGAGTTCTCCATTTCTCCAAAAGCTGCGGCGGACTCTCCGTCGCTGGGCCACTTGGTTCCCGGGAGAACCATCACCGTCATGAAATCTCAGCCGCAACAACTCATCAGCCGTTCGTTCACTTGCATCACCAGCCTCCTCGGCGTCACCGCTGGCTTCGCGCAGACCACCTCGCCCGTCCTCACCAACACCGTCCCCACGCGGCTCCCCGATGTCATCGTCGGGGGCCGCGCGGACGACCTCACCGGCATCGCGGCCTCCGCCACGCAAGGCACCGTGGGCCTCGACCATCTCCGCGCGCGTCCGTTGCTCCGACCCGGCGAGTTGCTGGAAACCGTTCCCGGCGTCATCATCACGCAGCACAGCGGCGCGGGTAAGGCGAACCAGTATTTCCTCCGAGGCTTCAACCTCGACCACGGCACCGACTTCGCCACGTCCCTCAACGGGATGCCGGTGAACCTCCCCACGCACGGCCACGGCCAAGGCTACACCGACTTGAACTGGATTATCCCCGAGCTGGTCACGCGCATTGACTATCGCAAAGGCCCTTACGCAGCGGCGGACGGCGACTTCGCGTCGGCGGGCGCGGCGGACATGACCTGCGCCAGCACACTGCCAAGCTCGCTCTGGCAGATGGAGGGCGGGAGCTTCGGCTACGCGCGCGGCGTCTTCGCGTCTTCGCCGAAGCTCGGCAACGGCACGTTGCTCTATGGCGTGGAACTCATGCACGAGGATGGCCCGTGGGAACGGCGCGACAATTTCTGGAAGGGCAACGGTGTCCTTCGCTACAGCAGCGGCGACGACGCGCTCGGGTGGAGCATTCTCGGCTTCGCCTATCGCGGCGAGTGGAGCGCGACCGACCAGATTGCGCAGCGCGCCCTCACCGGCAACAACGCCGTCCCCGGCGGCTTCCAACTCGGCCGCTTCGGCACGCTGGACCCGACCACCGGCGGCAAGTCGCAGCGCTACGGCGCGCAAGTCGAGTGGCACCGGCACAACGACGAGTCCACCACCCGGTTGCTGGCCTACACGTTCTACTACGACCTCGACCTGTTCTCGAACTTCACCTACTTCCTGAACGACGCGACCGACACGACGCCCGACCAGTTCGAGCAGGTGGACCAGCGCGTGACCACGGGCTTCAAGGCGAGCCACGAGTGGAACATGACTTTGCTCGGGCGCGAGTCGGAGAACAGCATCGGCCTTCAGTTCCGCAACGATGTCATCCGCAATAGCCTCAACACGGCGACCGCGCGTGTCCGCACGGGCACCACGCGCAGCGATGACGTGTGGCAGACCAGCGCGTCGCCCTACTTCGAGAACAAGACACAGTGGTTGGAGAAGTTGCGCACCGTCGTGGGAGCCAGGGCCGACCTCTACCGCTTCGACGTGGCGAGCCTGGACCCGCGCAACTCCGGCACCGTGACCGACTTCCTCGCCAGCCCGAAAGGCAGCGTCATCCTCGGCCCCTGGGCGAAGACGGAGCTTTATTTGAACGCCGGCATGGGCTTCCACAGCAACGACGGGCGCGGCGCGACGACGACGGTTGACCCCGCCACCGGTCTGCCGGCCAGCAAGGTGAGTCCGCTGGTCCGCACTTACGGCACGGAGTTTGGCACGCGCACGACGTGGGTGCCCGGGCTACAAAGCACCGTCTCCGCGTGGTGGCTGGACATTGACTCGGAGTTGCTCTTCGTCGGGGACGCCGGCAGCACGCAAGCCAGCCGCCCGAGTCGGCGCTACGGCTTGGAGTTCGCGAACTACTACACGCCGACGAAGTGGCTCACGCTCGACGCCGACGTGTCCTTCTCGCAGGCGCGCTTCCAAGACCGGGACGTGGCGGGGCAATCCATTCCCGGCTCGATCGAAACGGTGATAGCGGCGGGCCTCGCGGTGCATGACCTGAACGGCTTTTTCGGCGGTCTGCGCCTGCGCTACTTCGGCCCGCGCCCGCTCATCGAGGACAATACCGTGCGCTCGACCGCGTCGGCCCTCGTGAACCTGCAAGTGGGCTACGCGTTCAACCCCCAGTGGAAGCTGACCGTGGATATGTTCAACCTGCTCAACCGGAAGGCCAGCGACGTGGAGTATTACTACGAGTCGCGCCTGCGCGGCGAAGTCATCAACCCCGACCCGGCCCTCCACGGCGGCTACAACGACATCCACCTGCACCCAGCGGAGCCTGTGTCGTTGCGGGTGGCGCTCACGGG
>JAYTIO010000565.1:0-2555 GCA_043731805.1 Pedosphaera sp.
CCTCTCCCTCCGCTGGCTCGGCATGCACGGCGCCGCCGCCGCGAACTGGGCCGTCAGCGGCGAGTTCCAGAAACGCGCCTCCTTCACCGACCCCATGGTCCCCGTCGCTCCCGGCGCGGACCTCCTGCTCGCCTTCGGAGTCCGCTTCGACGACCGCGTGACCGGCAAGATCGAGGAGTTCTGCAAGCGCGGCACCATCGTCCACGTGGACATTGACCCCTCGGAGATTAACAAGAACAAGCCCGTCAATCTCCCGATCGTCAGCGACATCAAGTTCGCCCTCACCAAGCTCAACGAGATGCTTCGCAAACGCGCCCTCACCCGCAACCACGCCCCGTGGGTCGCCCAGTGCGCTGAGTGGAAAGCCCGCGCCCCCTTCCGCTACACCAAGAACGAAGAGGTCGCCCTGTCCCAGCACATGCAGGACCACATGGTCGGCCATGAGAAGGAAGTCATCCTCCCCCAATACGCCATCGAACTCCTCTACGAACTCACCGGCGGCGACGCCATCATCACCACCGGCGTGGGCCAGCACCAGATGTGGGCTGGCCAATGGTTCAAATACACCTGGCCCCGCCAGTTCCTCACCAGCGCCGGCCTGGGCGCGATGGGTTACGGCTACCCCGCCGCGATGGGCGCGAAGGTCGCCTGCCCCCACAAGCAAGTCGTGGACATCGACGGCGACGGCTCCTTCCTGATGAACATCCAGGAACTGGCCACCGCACACATCGAAAAGATCGCCGCCAAGGCCATGATTCTGAACAACCAGCACCTCGGCATGGTGGTGCAATGGGAAGACCGCTTCTACGCCGGCAACCGCGGCCACACCTACCTCGGCGACCCCGACAACGTGAAGGCCATCTACCCCGACTACGTGGCGATGGCCAAAGGCTTCAGCGTCCCGTGCGAACGCGTGATGTTTAAGAAAGACCTCCGCGCCGCCATGCAACGGATGCTCGACTCGAAGGAACCCTACCTCCTCGACATCATAACCCCCTACACCGAGCACGTCCTGCCCTTCATCCCCGCTGGCCGCACCGTCGCCGACATGGTCATTCCGTAAGTCGGAATCTCAACAGAGGCGAAAGGGACGGCAGCGATGCCGTCCCTTTTGATTTTGCGGTGGAGAGTTGCCTGCGCCCCCAATGCCCACGGGCTCAAACCGCCGTCTGGTAAAGATACTTTTGGAACCCGGCGAAGTCCGTTTTGATTGCCTCCGGCTTGCCGCCGAGATCGGCTACGGCATCGGTGATCGAGTCGTGATACTTCAACCGTAGCAGTGGGTTCAGTTTCTCCTGACCGAGTTCCTCCACGCCGACACTGACGTAATGGGAGAGGACAAAGTTGAGGAAGGCCTGCTGCTTGGCGTTGAAATTGGAATTGATATACACCCGTGCATGGTCCGCGCGCTCGGCCCGCGTGACCGTCGGCGTGTTGTAGGCGACGTAGGCCAGCACGTCGAACAAGTCGCTCTTCTCGGCCTCGATGAGCTGCTGCATGGCCACCAGCTTGTCGTGGCCGAAATCCTTGTCGGCCAAGCCTTGCAGAAGCTTGGCCCGCGTGTCGGGGGCGCTCCAGAGCGCGCGGAGTTCGGCTTCGCTTTGGAAGAAGTCCGGCAGCTTGCCGAAGAGCATTTCCATGAATTGCTGCGCGCTCATCGGCGTGCCGTCGGGATGCCAGAACGTCGTCAGCATCATGTGCTGGATGGTGCGCTCCTTGCCATCGGCGAGCTTCACTTTCACTTTCCGCCTCTTCTCGCAGATGCACGCCAGCTTGCCGCAGACCGGGCAGGGCTCTTTCGGACATTCGCACGGGGTCTGGCCACACTTGGCGCACGGCTTCGGCGGCGTCACTTCGCAGGCGCAGGGATTCTGCCCGCACTTCGCGCAGGGTTCGTCTGGTTCGGGCGGCCCGTCCCATTCCGGGTCTTGGAATTTGAGATGCGCCTTCACGAAGTCGTAGATCGTGAAGTAGTCCTTCCCGTCGAAGAGCCGCGTGCCGCGCCCGATGATTTGCTTGAACTCGATCATCGAATTGATTGGCCGCATTAGGACGATGTAGCGGATGTTCCGGGCGTCCACTCCGGTCAAGAGTTTCTGCGACGTGGTCAGGATGGTCGGGATGGTCTTCTCGTTGTCCTGAAAATCGCGCAACCACTGTTCGCCGCGCTCGCCATCGTCCGCTGTGACGCGCTGGCAGTAGTTCGGATCCTTGCTCGTCTTGAGCTGGTTGATGAGGTCGCGCACTATCAGCGCGTGGGCCTGGTTCGCGCAGAACACCAGCGTCTTCTCGTTCTGGTTGATCTGCCCCATGAGAATCTCAACCCGTTTCTTCTCGCGTTCCTTGATCTCGATGATCCGGTTGAAGTCGGCCTCGGTGTATCGCTTGCCCGCCTCCACGTCGCCTTCGACGACGGTGTCGTCGGGCGTGAAGACATACTCGTCGAGCGTGGTGGAAATCTGCTTCACCTTGAACGGCGTGAGGAAGCCGTCATTGATCCCTTCCTTGAGCGAATAGACATACACCGGCTCGCCGAAGTAGGCGTAGGTGTCCAC
>JAYTIO010000566.1:0-1886 GCA_043731805.1 Pedosphaera sp.
CGGTAGATCAAGCCGTCGCCGCTCACGTAGTCGGTATGCCACACGTCGCCAGTGACGGTGGTGCGGATGGTCACGGGAATTTCCGCGCGCACGCCCCGGTGGTCGCGGATTTTGAGCACCGCTGAGTTCGTGCTGCTGGTCTTGGGCGCGAGCGAGCGGGCCTCGGCGGCAATGCGTTGGCCCTCGGCGCGCTGGGCATCAAGGTCAGCGGCGAGGAGCGCGGGGAGCAGGGCGAAGAGAGCGAGCGCAGTCGCGAAGGCGCGGTGACCACGACGCGCTTTGGCTCCCTCTTCCTTCCTCGGCGGAGGGGAGAGGGCCGGGGTGAGGGGTTGCGGGCGTCGGCGTGGGTGGCCCCACCCCTCATCCGGCCTGCGGCCACCTTCTCCCCTCCTCCGAGGAAGGGAGAAGGCGCGCGGGGTGGCGTCCGGTTGGCAGTTCACCTCTGCGTGGCGAGCGTCTCGCCCTACCGGGGTTGGGGTGCTCACTTGGCTTGGCCCTTCCTGGGTTTCGCCGCCGTCGCTTCCACCAAGGCCAGCGGGAGCAGCTCGCTGATGCGGCGGATGAAATGCACTTCCATCTTCGCGCGGACTTCCTCGGGCACCTCGGCCCAGTCCTTGCGGTTGTGCTCGGGCAAGAGGACTTGCTTGATGCCGGCGCGGGCGGCGGCCAGCACCTTCTCCTTGATGCCGCCAACAGGCAGCACGCGCCCGCGCAAACTGATCTCGCCGGTCATGGCGAGCTGGGATCGGACGCGGCGCTGGGTGAGGAGCGAGGCCAGCGCGACGATCATGGTCACGCCCGCGCTGGGCCCGTCCTTCGGCGTCGCGCCGGCGGGGACGTGGACGTGGATGTCGTGTTTGTCGAAATCCGTCGCGGCGAGGCCGAGGGTGGTGGCTTGCGCGCGGAGGTAGCTCAACGCGGCTTGCACGCTCTCCTTCATCACGTCACCGAGCGAGCCGGTGAGGATGAGCTTGCCCGTGCCGCTCATGCGCGTGGCTTCGATGAAGAGGATGTCGCCGCCCACCGGCGTCCACGCGAGGCCGACGGCGATGCCGCACTCGGCGATGTTCTCGGCGGCCTCGGAGATGAACTTGGGCTGGCCCAGCATGGCTTCGAGCGCCTTGGGGGTGAGGTTGATGGGCTGCACCGTGCCCTTCTGCGAGGCGATCTTGCGCGCGGCTTTGCGGACGACGGAGGCGAGTTCGCGGTCGAGCTGGCGGCAGCCGGCTTCGCGCGTGTAGTCCTGCGCGAGCTTGCGGATGGTGGCGTCGGGGACTTTAAGCAACTTCGCCTTCACCCCGTGCTCAGTGAGCTGGCGCGGCAGCAGGTGGCGGCGGGCGATGTGAACCTTTTCCTCCAGCGTGTAGCTGGGCAGCTCGATGACTTCGAGACGGTCGCGGAGCGCGGGGAGAATGGGGTCGAGCCAGTTCGCCGTGGTGAAGAAGAGGACGTGCGAGAGATCGAAGGGCACGTCGAGGTAATGGTCCATGAACGTGCTGTTCTGCTCGGGGTCGAGCACTTCGAGCAGCGCAGCGGAAGGGTCGCCGCGGAAGTCGGCGCCAATCTTGTCCATCTCGTCGAGGAGGATAACGGGGTTGTGGCTCTCGACGCGGCGGAGGGTCTGGATGATGCGGCCGGGCATCGCGCCGACGTAGGTGCGGCGGTGGCCGCGAATCTCCGCTTCGTCCCGCATCCCGCCGAGGGAGATGCGGGCGAACTTGCGGCCGAGCGCCTCGGCGACGCTCCGGCCCAGCGAGGTCTTGCCGACGCCGGGCGGGCCGACGAGGCAGAGAATCGGTCCCTTGAGCTGGCGCTTGAGTTTGATGACGGCGAGGAATTCGAGGAGCCGGTCCTTCACCTTCTTGAGGCCGTAGTGCTGCTGGTCG
>JAYTIO010000567.1:0-1959 GCA_043731805.1 Pedosphaera sp.
GCGGGCGATTTTCTTCGCGTGGACGAAGGGTGTGTCCTTGCCGGGCTGCTCGTAGTTCATGCTGCGGCTGACATCGAGGACGATGAAGCGCTCGGTGAAATGGCGCTGGCCGCTGGTGGAGAAGATGGGCTTGGCCAGCGCGAAAACGTGCAGCAGCAGGAACGCGGCGCGCAGGAGGAAGAGCAACACCTGATGCCATTGGATGCGGCGCGAGAGCTTGTGCTGCGAGGTGCGCAGCCAGCGCAGGCTGCTGAAGGGCATCGTGCGCACGCGCTTGGGCTTGAGCAGATGGATGATGACCGGGATGGCCAGCAGCGCAGCGGCGGCGAGGGCGAAAGGTGCGAGGAGGGTGAACATGGTTCAGCCGCGCAGCTTCGCCCGGCGGTGGAGGTAGGCGGTGAAGGCTTCGTCATACGGCTGGCGCGTGTTCAGGGGCACGTAGTCGATGCCGACTTCGACGAGGCCTTTGCGGAACAGTTCGGTTTCTGCGGCGAGATTTTGCAGGTAACTCTCGCGGACGGAGGCGGGGTCAACCTCGAGTTCTTCGCCGGTCTCGAGGTCGCGGAAGACGGTCGCGCCGTCGAAGGGGAACTCGACTTCGGTCGCGTCGCGGATTTGGAAGACGATGACGTCGTGGCCGTGGCTGCGGAGGAGGCGGATGGATTTGAGCGTCGCGGCGGGGTCGTCGATGAGGTCGCTGATGAGCACGATGAGGCCGCGGCGCTTGAGGTTGCGCACGAGGGCGCGGAGGCTCGCGGCGACGTTGGTTTCGCCGGTGGGCGGGTTGGCGGTCATGGCCTGAATCATCTGGCGCAGGTGCGAGAGGCGCGAGCGCGGCGGGAGCAGGAGGCCGGGCTTCGCGCCGAAGAGCGAGAGGCCGACGGCGTCCTGCTGCTTGATGATGAGGTAGGCGAGGCAGGTCGCGAGGAAGCAGCCGTAGTCCCACTTGGTGATTTTGCCGGTGCCGAAGGCCATCGAGCCGGAGCGGTCGAGGAGGATGTAGGCGCGGAGGTTGGTCTCTTCTTCGTAGCGCTTGATGTAGTAGCGGTCGGTGCGTGCGAAGACCTGCCAGTCGAGATACTTGAGGTCGTCACCGGGGACGTATTCGCGGTGGTCGGCGAACTCGACGGAGAAGCCGTGGAACGGGCTGCGGTGCAGGCCGTTGATGAAGCCCTCGACGACGAGCTTGGCGATGAGCGGCGAGAGGGTGAACTTGTCGAGCAGCGCGGGGTCGAGGTAACGGCGCGGGTCGGGATTGCGCGAGACTTCGGTGATGACCTGCGGATTGCCGCGCTGGACGACCTCGCGGTGGAAGCGGTTCGCAATGGTGCGGGTGCGGGTGCGCAGGGAGGCGAGGAGGGAGGCGAGGAGGGAGGGTTGGCCGGGGGCGTTTGCCATGGTGGAATTAGGAGCCGGCTTAGTTGCAGCGCAGAGGGGATGCGTTCATTTCGTTGGGCGGGAGTGCCAGCCTTCGATCGTAGTTTCGCCGTGGACGCCGCACTCGAACTTGAGCGGTTGGGCCAGGCCGATCACCTGGTCGGTGCGGGGATTTTCAAACCGCTTCTCGTCGGAGACATTGCTCAACTGGTTGTTCCGAATCACAGAGCCGTAACTCTCCTTGCAGCGCAGCAGCGGGCGCGCCTGGCCCTGACACTTGATGACGTTGTTGTGGATCGTGATGGTGGCGAAGTCGCAGCCGGGGTTGAAGCCGAAGAGGCCGTCGAGACGCGGCGTGGCGGTGGTGCGGGTGATGATGTGATTGTTGCGAATCTCCAAGTTGTTGAAGACTTCGTTGATCCAGATGACCCCGCGGCCGGGGTTGTTCACGAGGTTGTCGTGGAAGCTGGCCGGGCCTTTGGCGGCGGCTTTTCCGAAGCCGGAAATCAGGTTGCCCCCATCCTTCTCCAAGTCGAAGTCGAACAGGTTGTGGTCAATCTCCACGCCGTTGCGGACGAACTC
>JAYTIO010000568.1:0-2872 GCA_043731805.1 Pedosphaera sp.
ACTCCTGTCCCTGCTCACCCGCGAAGGCGTGCTCCTCGCCGTGAGCGTCCGTTACTGGCGCGGCTGCAAAAAGCTCCGCGCTGAAGACCTCGGGCTCAAATCCGAGGATGTCTCCGACCGGCTCATCAGCCTGGGCCACAAGCGGCTCCTCCCCCGCGACGCCACCGCCGCGCTGGCCCTCATCGAGGGGCGCACGCACGCCTTCGTCGAGGCCAACACGTTCCCGTTCTTGGGCGGCCTCGCCCACTTCCTGCCCAATGGCCGGCTGGACGAGGTCACCACGCGCCTGAACGAACTCGAAGCCGGGTTCTGGGCGGCCAAGGCCGACTTCCTCCGGTGCTACGCGGAGCTGCGCGAATCTGCCGCCGCCGAGTGGCGGGCCTTGGCCGGGAAGCTCGTGGCGCACCCGGAGCAGCTCGTCGCCACCATCGAGAGCTCATTTCCGTTGCCGCAGCAGATGGACCGGTTCTTCGCGTTCGAGACGCACCAGTTCCAGGTGTCGGCACCGGAGGCGTTGCAGCGGGAGCTGATCACCACCGCCGAGCAGCAGGTGGTCATCCACGCCCGGCAGCGCGCCGCGAATGAAGCGGCCACGAAGATCCACCGCGACGTGGCGGTCTTCGTGGCCGACTGCGTGGCGAGCTTGCGCGAACAGACGGCGACGCTCTGCCAGGAGATGCTCACGAGCATCCAGACCTCGGAGACGGGCGTGCATCAGAAGACCCTGAACCGGCTGGTCCGGTTCATTGACCAGTTCCAGCAGATGAACTTCGCCAACGACACCGAGATGGCGCGGCAGCTCGCCACGGTCCGCTCAGAGCTGCTCACGCGCACGGCCGAGGAATACCGGGACTCGGCCACCGCTCGGCAGCGGCTCGTGGCCGGACTGTCCCGGCTCGGCGCCGAGGCGCGGTCGCTGGCCCAGCAGGATGCGAGCGAACTCGTGCAGCGGTTCGGCTCGCTGGGCCAGCGCAAGTTCCAGCTCGCCGCTTGAAAAGAGGAAGGGGGCCTCCCGGCCCCCTGTTAGGCCTCGCGGGAAATCAGTCGGTAAAACCAACCGTCGGAAGCCATAGGAGTCGGCAGCATCCAGCCGGCCAGCCGCCCTGTCAATCAGTCCGCAGACCCGCCGCTGCATCCGCTGCGGCCGGCACGCCGACGAGGACGCGGTGGAATCCACGCCCTGTCGGCCAGCAACAGTCACCCCACCATGAAAGTCATCCCCATGAACCCACGCACCCTGAAAATCGAAGCGGTCGGCGACTTCGCCGCGCCGAACATCAAACCGCGCATCCGCCTGGGCGGCGGCTGGCTCGACCGCGCCGGCTTCAAGCCCGGCCACCGGGTCATCATCCACCACGCCCGGCCCGGCAGACTGACCCTGCGGTTCCAGCCAGCCACGAGGCCGGGGGTTTAGCCACAGATGGACACAGATGAAACACAGATAAGGAAAGCAGGCAGGCTCCCACCTCCTGCCCTCCTTATAGAATCCCTCCTCGGCCCAAGTCGAAACGCCATCGGGGCGTCTGTGCGTCACGCGCACACTGATGAGACTCCCCTCGCAGCAACCGCAAAACCCCAAACGATAGGAACAAACCCATGAAAAACATCACGGTCAAATACGGCGTGGACAGCATCACCAAGCAGGTCGCGGCCGACTTCACGTTCGGCGACCTCCAGGACAGCGACGCGTTCAAGGCGGCGCTGGGCTTTGGCGACCGCACCAAGGCGCTCGTGGACGGCATTGAGCAGGACCGCGCCACCGTCATCCCGGCCGGCGCAACGGTCCGCCTCGAAACCGCCGCAAACACCAAGGCGTAAAACAGGAACCCCATGCGAAAGCCCGCCTCCTTCACCGGGGGCGGGCTTTCCCTTTCACACCATGGAAACCACCGAAATCATCCTGCGCGAAAACGGCACGCTCACCGAGCGCCTCATCCGCGAACGCGATCTCGCCACCGGCCCGGCGGTGCTCGACGCGCTGACCGAAACGGTGACGCGCAAGCTGCGCAACGTCCTCTCGCTCCCCGACTGGGGCCTGGTGCATGCCAGCGTTGGCCTCAAGGACACGCTCTGGACGGTCGCCATCGACCGCATTCCCTTGCACGCAAGGTTCCGGCTCATCAACGGCGTGCTCGTCCCGGTGTTTGCATCTGCCACCGACCTGGAGCTGCCGCTGGCCTGGCACGCGCCCGAGGAGGTGCGCCTCGCCTTCGTGGTTCGCACCGAGTTCGCCAATGAGTGTGTCCGCGTTGGCGGCAACTGGCTCTTCGCCTGCGACCGGGACGACCGTGGCTACCGCCTGCCGCTGCCCAACCTGCACGACGACTGTCTGATCTGCACCGGCAACTTCGACGACCGCTATGCCTCCGGTGCGGCGTGCGTTGCGGCCAGCCTGGAGCAGTTCCGCAAGTCCAAGTGGAACGCTGACCTCATGCGGACCATCGAGCGGTCGCAGCAGTGCTTCCGCTTCCAGCCCACCAACGACACGTTCACGACGCTGCCCATCGCAGCGGCGGACTGGACGACGCTCTGCGACAAGGTGTCCACCCCCATCATGGAAAGGGTCATCCTGTGAAGACCTCTTCAGAAAACGCCGGCGTGCTACGCCCGCTCGTCGCCCGACTCAAGGCGTGCCCCACGCAGGACAGCAGTTTCTCCGAGAAGCTGCTGCTCGAAGCCTGGGAGCGGTTCAAACACACGGGCTGGGACAGGGGCAGCCTGCCCACAACCTCGGTCATGGCGGGCCTGCTCGTGCAGGACGAACACGTGGCCCAGCTGCTCACCTCGAAAGAGCACACGCAACTGCTCGGTCTGTGCTCAACCGCCCTGGAGCGCTACCAGCGGAAAGTCAATCCACCCAACCAACTCGGCA
>JAYTIO010000569.1:0-12436 GCA_043731805.1 Pedosphaera sp.
CGTGAGCACCATTTGAATCGGCCCGCTCAACACCAGCGTCACCGCATACACGAGCGAGATGGAGACGAAGAAGACTTGCAGCTCATCGGCGTTGCTCACTGTGGTCAGGACCACGCCGAGCATCCCGAGGGAGATGACGGACACGAGCCACGACCCGCTGCCGATGAGGGCCGCGTAGCCGTAGGCTTGCAGCAGCCCGGTGTAACCCTGCTTGGCCAGGAGCTTGTTGAGTTCAAAGCCGACGCCTGCCATCTGTGCCGGGAAGGATGCTCAGGCGAAGCACGCGAAACCAAGCCTGCATTTGGTCTTCCCTCTCTGTGTCCTCTGTGCCTCTGTGGTTGAACTTGCTCTAACCACAGAGGCACAGAGAACACAGAGAGGGAGGGTTCCTGCCGCCACCTACTTCACCAGCCTGAACTGCACGCCATCCAGAATCACATAGCCGTCGGTGTCCTTGTTCGAGACGGTCACGGTGGTGGTCTTGCCGGCGGGGAGCGGGAACTTGCCGAGGCTGATTTCGCCTTTCGACTTCTGGTCCACCTTCAGCGTCTTCGCCGGCTGGCCCGCGACGCTCACGGTCACGGGGACGTTGCTGGCGCGGTTCGCGTTCGGGACGTTCAGGAGGATGATTTCGTAATCGCCCGCGCTCGGGAGGTCGGGCGTGAAGACGGCGGTCAACTCGCCCTTCTCCGCGTTGTTGTCGTGCCGGTAGCCCTTGCCCACACGCCAAGCGATGGTGGCGGCCTCCACCCAATGGCCCGCCATCGTCGCGTCCGCGTCGTCGAGCACGATGCCGGGCAGGCTCTTCGGGTCAACGAACTGGCCGCCGCCGGACGCACCACCGCCGCCGGTCCAATCGAGCACCTGCTTGTCGGCGAGCAGGCGGGCGCGGAGCTTCTCGTAGTTCACTTTCTGGACGGGGACGTTGTCGTCAATCGCCAGGGCTGCCGCCGTGGCCGCGCTCTGCCCGAGCACCATGAAGACCGGCTCCATGCGGATGCTGCCATAGGCGATGTGCGACGCGCTGAGGCAGACGGGGACGAAGAGGTTATCGCACTCACCGGCCTTCGGGATGATGGCGCGGTAGGAAACCGGGTAAGGCTTCATCGGTGGCACCTGCACGTCGCCTTCGTTCTCCGCACGCCCGTTCTTCACGATGCGCTGGCAGTTGTGCGAATCCATGTTGTAAGCGCCCAGGCCCACGGAATCGGTGATGGTTTCCACGGCGCGACAGTGCTTCTCGCTCATCACGTATTCGCCCACCAGCCGCCGCGCCTCGCGCACATACAGCTCGCGCGGCCAGCCGTCGGTGTCGCGGAACTCGTCCTTCGGCGGCCCCCAACTCTGCATCTCGCGGCGCAGCTCTTCGGGCACGCGCGCGTCCGTGGCGAGGAAGGTGCAGAAGGCGCGGATGTAATTTTCGTGTTCCTTCGCGATGCGTTCGCGCGTGGCATAGTCGGCGTTCGGGTAATCGTAGTTGCGCCCAATGAAATCCGTGCTGAAGCCGCCGTTGTTGTTGATGTCGGTCTTGTGGTTCGGCATCCAAATCGGGTTCCAGAACTGCGCGAGGCGCGGGTTCTTCTTCCCGGCGACGAGCGCTTCGAGGTAACGGCCCAGCAGCTCGAACTCCTGCGCGTCGTAGTTCGCGGGAGGCGTGACGGGCAGGCTGTTGTTCGCGGCCTTGAGGAGCGCATCCCACTGGGCTTGGGGCATGGCGGCGGGCTTCTGCGCGGGCAGGCGGTTCTTCGGGTCCGTCGTGAAGCAGAGGCGGTAGTTGTAAGCCTGCGTGGCCTGGTCGCCGTCGCCCGGCTTGCCGCCGTCGCCGGACTGGATGAACGGCAGCAGACCGCTGCTCGCATCGCCGGGCTTCACATACGGGTCCACCGGCACGGTGAGCTGGTGATGCGGCGTCTGCGCACGGACCCCGTTGAGCGTCTCGCCATAAACCGCGTTCGCCTCGCGCCCGACGTGGAAGGAGCAGCCGGCCTTGGCCAGCAAGTCACCTTCGTAGGTCGCGTCCATGAACATCTTCGCGCGGAAGACGCGGCCATTCTCCATCGTGATCTCGGTGATGCGCGCGCCGGACTTGGTCACGGACTTGAGGCGCTGTTCGAGGAACACCGGCGTCTTGGCTTCATCGAGCCACTGGAGAAAAACCTGCTCCGCCACGTGCGGCTCGAAGGTCCACATCGTCGCGTCCGCGCCGGTCAAGGCGCTCGCGCCCGCCTGTCCGCCGCGGCGCTTGCCGAAATAATCCGCCGCCGTCTCCAGCGTCCACGCCGCGTCCTGCGCGTAGTGCTGCGCGAGCCGATGATAGTAGTCCCGCGAGAGGCCGCCGATGGCTGCCTTATTCCCGATGTCCGTAGCGCCCAGTCCGCCGGTGGTGAGGCCGCCGAGATACTTGGTCGGGTTGACGAGGACGGCGGTCTTGCCCAGCCGTGCCGCCTGCACCGCCGCCGCGATGCCGCCGGACGTGCCGCCGAAGATGCACAAGTCCGCCTCGACGACCTGGGTGGTGAGCGCGCCAGACGAGGCGGCCAGGGAGAGGAGCAACGCAGTGAGCCACGAAAGTTTCATGCGCCCAGCGTGGCAGAGGGTCGGGGGATTTCAATGCTTGCGGCGGGCGCTGAGTCGCGCGGACACTCGCCGATGCACCCGCCGCCCAGCTTCGATGAACAAGCGCTCGCCAAGCTGCTGAAGATCGGCGGGCCGAAATTCGCCGGCAACATGGTGGACCTCTTCCTCGACTACGCGCCCACGAAGCTCGCCGAAGCGCTGGCCGCAGAGGCGAAGGGCGATTACCCTAGCGTCGAGGACGCCGTGCATCCGCTCAAGATCAGCGCCAGCCACGTCGGCGCGCAGGCCGTGCGCGCGCTGGCGGTGGAGATCGAGCAACTGGCGCGCGCCGAAGAGCGGGCGCGGCTGCCCGAGCGGCTCGTCGCGTTGGAGCTGGCGATGAGCGAGGTCAAGCCCCTCCTGCTGGCGAAGCGCGGGACATTCGTGGCGTGAGGTTCACCCCACAAACCGCGTAGCCGCCGAGGTGAGGAGGCGGATGTCCCGAGTTATCGCAACGTCCCGTCCGCCTCCGCCCCTCGGCGGCGACAGGCGCGCGGTTACTCCAGCCCCGGCAGCTTCGCCGTCGCCTTGCCCGCCGTGATCTGGCCCTTCGAGTCCGAGAGCACGTCCAGCTCGTGGATGCTCCAGAAGGTGCTGGGGGTCTTGCCGGTCTGCGTGATGCGGATGAACTGGGTCTTCGTGGTCGGGAACTTGATCTCCGTCACCCCGGCCTTGCCCTCGCCGGTCGCGACGGGCTTGCCCCACTCGATGGCATCGGCGGAGAGCTCGACCTTGTAGCCGCGCGGGTAGTCGCCGGGGGAAACGCTGTTGTCCAAGCGCAGGCCGGTGATGGCGGTCGCGGCGGGCAACTCGATTTGCACCCACATGCCGGGCTCCTGCGGCTTGCGCGTGTCGTAGCGCGTGTCGGCTTTGCCGTCCACGGCGTTGGCGAGGCCGGCAGCGTTGTGGCTGGCGGTGAGTTTCCAAGCCGCGCGGTTCGCGAGCGGCGCGTTGGGCAGCGCGGCGGCGAGTTCCTCGACGGTCCACGGCTGGGTGCGGACCTTCGACTCGGCGCGGAGGGCGGTGACTTCCTTCACGCTGACCATGCCGGCCTTGTTGCCGAAGCTGTTGCGCACGTAGCTGGCGACGCTGGCGATCCACTCGTCGTTGTTGCTCTCCATCGGGACCATGAGCGCCTCGTAGGTCTTGCCGTTGATGGGGCCGGCCAAGCCCTTGAGCAGGACGTGGATGATGGCCTCGCGCTGGCCGGCGACGCGCGCGGAACCGGAGAGCGGCGGGGCGAGCGTGGTGCCGGCCTTCGCGCCTTCGAGCTGCATCCCGCGCCCGTCGAAGCCGTGGCAGGCGAAGCACAGTTCCTTGAAAATCACCTCGCCCTTGGTCAGCAGGTTCTTGTCGGCACCACTGAATTCCTTCGGCCACGAAGTCGGCGGCGCGAGCATCATCATGCCGAGTTCCTTGAAGACCTTGGGCGCGTTGGTGGAGATGACGGAGCTTTGGAGTAACGCGCGGGAGTTAGTCATCTTGAGCGCGGTGGCGCTGAGAATGGCCTGCCACGCGAGGTCGCCGTCGGGGCTCTTCGCGAGCGTGGTGAAGTCAGCCTCGAAGGTTTTGTCGCCGGCCTTGAGCAGCGTCTCGCTCGCTCGCAATGCCGCGACTCGCACCTGCGGATGGACATCCTTGAGCTTCTCGCGAGCGAGACTGGCGTCGAGCGCGCCGAGGCCATCGAGGGTCCAGAGCGCGTGCATCCGGGCGAGTGGGTTTGCGTGGGAGCGGGCCATGCTTTGCAGTGCGGGCGTGACGGACTTGTCGGCGCGGACGATGAGCGTGCGCTGCGCGGTGTCGCGCCACCAACCGTTCGGGTGCGCGAGGTGCGCGACGAGGTCGGCGGATTTCTCGGCGTCCATCTTCGGCTGCGGGCCGGGCTTGAAGTCATCGTGGACGAGCCGCCAGATGCGACCGTGGCCGACGTTCTTATCGAGGCCGTATTGCAGGATGGCCTTGCGCAGGTAGCTGCCTTCGCGCGTCCAGTTGCCCTCCTGGATGATGCCGCGATACATATCCACCATATACAAAGTGCCGTCGGGCGCGGTGTTCATGTTCACCACGCGGAAGTTCGGGTCGGTGCTGCGGATGAACTCGCCCTTCACGGATTCGTAGGGATTGCTCAGGCGCGTGACGCCGTCCTTCACTTCAATCTTCGTGCGGCGGATGAGGCGACCCACCGGCTCGGAGAAGAGCAGGTCGCCGCGCAAGTCAGCGGGCAGGCGGTCGCCCCGGAACACCTCCGCGCCGCACGTAGCCGTGAAGTGGTTCAGCGTCTTGTCCTCCGGGCGGAAGCGAGGGATGCCGCCCTGCACGTCGGCGAGACCGACGAGCGGCCACACGCTGGCGAAGTCGCCGACGAACTGGTCCTTCGTGTTCAGCGCGCCGTAGTAGATGTGCGTCTGGAAGTTCAGCGGGCCGCGCTCACCGCCGGCGTTCACATACCAAGGCTTGCCCCAGTCATCCTGCGTGAGGCCCCACTGGCCGCCGTTGCCATGGGTGTTTTCCTTCAACGGCTCTTTGTCGTAGCCCTGCCAGCGCAGCCGCCACGAGTTGTAGGTCATGTAAAGCCAGTTGTCCGTGGCCCAGATGAGGCCGGACTGCTGGTGCTCCATGTTGCCGCCGCGCGGGCCGCCGGCATACCAGAGCTTTTTCTCGTCGGCCACGCCGTCGCCGTCCTTGTCGCGCCAGAGGTAAATGTCCTGCGTGTCGGTCTCGTTGATGAGCAACTCGCCGGGGCCGAGCGGGAGAATCATGCGGGGGAGCAGGAGGTTGTCGGCGAAGACCGTGTGCTTGTCGAACTTGCCGTCGCCCTTGCTGGACCAGTGCAGCGAGACGCGGCTCTTGTTCGTGATTTCGCCGGTGCCGTTGATGTCCTGCATGTAGGTGCGCATCTCGGCGACGAACAGCCGCCCGTTGCCATCGAACACCGCTGCGACCGGCTCCTTGATGTCCGGCTCGGCGAGGACCAGCTCCAGCTTGTAGCCGGGCGGGAGCTGGAACTTCTTCAACTGCTCGGCGGGCGAGAGCGCCGGCACATCGGGCTGCTTGGGGAACTCCTCGGGCTTGTTCTGCGCGAGGGCAGAGACGGCGCACGCGAGGAGCAGGACGGACAGGCGGAGTCGGTTCATAAAATCAGGCAAGCGTTGACGCGATGAGCCGCACGGTATTCGGGAATGAACGGCCTGCCAAGGACGCGGAGCGCGGCCCGCCGGCCCGTTTTGCGCGTGGGAGAGCAACTGCGGTTTGGTCAGCCCCGTTGCGGACTCCGGGCGGGCAAGCGGGCGGGCCGCCCGCGCTCCGGCCGCTGGCGTTCGGGGACGTGTCGTTATGTGCCCCAGCACGCCTCGGCGCTTCCTGTGCAGCGGGGGGTGATTCCGCCGAACCGCCAGAAGTATCCTGCCAACCCACTGCCGCTTCCGCAGCACCGTCCGCCGCTTCCTGAGCACCGCCGGAAAATGCCGGGGAATCGTGGGCTGATTCTCAGCCTAACCGGAAAAACCTTCGGATTCCCGGGGCGAATCCCCGACCTCGTCTCGCGGTGCTCCGGCAGCGTGGGAAACGTCCGGGCAGACGTCCCGAAAACCCCCGGAATTGTCTGACGAATCCCGGGGATTTCGCGAAATTCCCGGCCTTAGGAGTGGTGCCACCCAAGAATTAAATGCTGATTATCAAGCACTTACGCCGATTCGGCTCTTTTTGAAGTCGCGCAGGGGGAAAATACCGCTTGCCGAGGGGGGGGGGGTGACATGGCACAAAGGGCAAAATTTAACCAACGAGAAACAAGGAACCCTATGGCTGACCTCGTCCCACCCGCCGATGACGCGAAGATCATCTGGCTCACCAACCTCCGCGACACCATTGACGACTGGTCGGCCATCCTCGGCATCACCGCCGCGCGCGTGACGCAGATCAAGGCGTGGTGCAATGCCCTCATTGACGAGATCAACGCCACCAACACCGCCAAGCAGGCCTGGCTCTCTGCCGCCGCCGCCAAGGCCACGCAGGAGACCGCGAGCCTCGCCGGCCTGCGCGGCGAGATCAACCAGTGGAAGGCCAATCCGGCCATGACGCCCGCCATCGAGGCCGCGATGAAGATCGTGGGCGGCGGCAGCAGCTTCGACCCGAACACCTACAAGGCGGAGATCACCAAGGTCGAGGTCATCGCGGGCCATGTGCAGATCAAGTTCCGGAAAGGCCCGACCCAGGGCGTGAACATCTACAGCCGGCTCAAGGGCCAGAGCGCGTGGAAGTTCGTCTCGCGCGACACCAATTCCCCCTACGACGACTACTCGGCGCTGGCCGTGCCCGGCACTGCCGAGGTGCGCGAATACCAAGCCTACGGCGTCCTCAATGACCAGCAAATCGGCCAGCCGAGTGACATCGTGAGTGTGACGTTCGGGGGATAGTAAACCAGACAAGCAAACTCAAAAAAAGGACAAGACAGACTATGATAATTCTTCTCATCGTGATCGGAAGCAGCATTTGGGTATATTTCGACGCGAAAAGTATTGGTTTAAAAAAGCAGGCTAAATCTCAGACGGGGAAAGTGGAAACTGGGCTTGATATGGGACCGGTGGGATGGACGGTCGGGTGTTTGCTACTTTGGATAGTGTTTTTTCCAATCTACTTGTGCAAGCGACCTGGCTTTAAGCGGACGTTTCAAAACACAGCACCTACTGCCCCATCAATTCCTCAGCCAAACCCTCAAACCTCCACCCAGCCTGATCTCGATCAGAAATTGCGCCAACTGGCCAAATTGAAAGACGACGGCATCATCTCTCAGGCTGACTTCGATCAAAAGAAGAAGGAAATGCTAGGAATGTAACGCGAATGAGCACAGATGACCAAAAGACAATCGAACTATTAGGTGACTACCAAGTAGCGTCGGGCATCTTCTGGATGATACTCGGAGGAGTCCAGATTTGCACTGGTTTCCTGGCGATTGCTGGTGCGTGGAACATTTATGCCGGAGTCACCCGCTATAAGTCCGCTAAACGTATCCGGTCACGGGATCCTGCGATTCCGAAAGAATTCGAGAGCGTGACGCAACTTGTCGTCATCGGGGTGATCAACTTGCTCGTGGGCGGCATTGTTGGCCTGGTTTTCCTCGGGTTCGATTTTTTCATCCGCGACAAAGTGCTAACAAATGCCCATTTGTTCGATGGCAGCGCCCCTTCCCCGTCCCAGACAAATGCCGGTGGCTTGAATCTGGTCGCGCAAGATTTCGACAGCCAACTCAGGGCACTTGCCAGGCTTAGAGACGACGGTGTGATCTCAGCCGGCGACTTCGATTTGAAGAAGAGATCGCTTTTAGGTTTGTAGTGTCCAACGAGGTGAGCACCAATTCCGGCTCTTTCCGCAGCCCCACTTCGTCAAAGGGCTAATCCCTCGCCCCAGTCACGTCCACACTCACATCTGATGGGTTCTCCTACGGGACTTCCTCGGAGGAGGGGGCAACGGTGGCCGCAGGCCGGATGAGGGGTGCGCCACTTGCGCTTACGCATTTAACCCCTCACCCCGGCCCTCACCCCTCATCCGATGAAGGGAGAGAACCACCGGCCCGCCAACTGCCGCGATTTCGGCCCTTGAACCAGCGGTGGTAGGGCGCGGTGTCCTCACCGCGCCGCCGAGGTGCAGTGGCCTCCGGGTTGCCGACGGCGGGCTGAGGACAGCCCGCCCTACCCACCGCAGGTTCATGGGTAGGGAGTCAAAGCGCTATTCGACCACCGGCAGCTTCGCGGTCGCCTTGCCCTCGGTGATTTGGCCTTTGCTGTCCGAGAGCACGTCCCGTTCGTTGACAGCTCGAATCGTCCCGCCTACGGTTTCTCCATGAATTCGCTCCAGTTTCACGTCGAGCAGGACGGGGAATGGTTCGTGGCCACCTGCCATGACCCGGAGATGGCCACGCAGGCAGAGTCGCTTGATGCCTTGCCCGCGATGGTGAGGGACCTGGTCCGCTGCCGATTTGAGGAGAGCGACCCCAAACTGCACTGGCCCATCCGGATGCACTTCGCGGAAGACCCGGTGCTGGCCGTGGCATGAAGCTGCCGCGTGACCTCTCCGGCGATGAAGTCTGCCGAGCCTTGAAACGGCTCGGCTTTGTCTTTCAGCGCCAGACGGGTTCCCATTGTCACTACACGAAAAGCGGCCTTCATCCCTGCGTGCCGATGCACCGGGAGCTTCGTCCCAAGACCTTGCAATCCATCCTCAAGCAGGCCGACATCACGCTCGAAGAGTTGTTGGAAAATCTCTAACGTAGCCGCCGAGGTCAGGAGGCGGATTCCCCGAGTTATCGCAGCGTCCGGTCCGCCTCCTTACCTCGGCGGCTACACTACGGCCCGGCGCGCGGGCTGCCCGCCTGCTTGGCACTCACGCAGTCCGCACCGGTGCGGCTCCACCTGTTATTTCACTCCCACCCAAAGCGGCCCGGCGGGCCGCGCTCCGGGGCGGACTTACTTGCATGTTAGGGCATCGCTAATTTCAGGGCATGAAGCTGCGCTTGTTGGTTGAGCGGGATGCGGTGACGAATCGTTGGTCCGCCGTGTTCCCCGAATTACCCGGCTGCGCCACGGCGGGCGATACCGAAGCGGAGGCCGTGGCGAACGCCAAGGAGGCGCTGGTGCTGCGGTTCGACCCAGCTCCGGTCAAACTGGCCAAAGGCGTCAAGCTGCTGGAACTCGCGCTGCCGTGAGCCAGCGGTTCCACATTCAACTCGTCAATCCAGTGGGAGCGGCTAGGTTCCCGACATGAGTGTAGAACAGTTGGAACAGCAGGTGCAGGCTCTGCCCTTGGAAGAGCGGCGGCGGTTTGCGGAGTGGTTTGAGGACCATCGGCCCGAACTGCTCCCGGATGACACGTCGCCCGCGCAGCAAGCCGAAATCCTCCGGCGGCAGCAGGAGTATTCTGACCACCCGGAAAGATTCACACGCATCGAGTCGGAAGCGGTCTTGAACGATTACCTGGGAGACATTCGCCGTGAGGTTCGCGCTCGCATTTCATCCACTCGTCCGGGCTGACCTGCTGGAGGCGTTCGGCTGGTATGAGGAGCAGATGCCTGAACTGGGGAACCGTTTCGAGGCGGAGGTGGCGGAGGGGTTCCGTCGAGTCGCTCAGGAGCCGATGGTCTATCGGGTGAGGTTTCACGACATCCGGCGGCTGAATACGCGGCGCTTTCCCTACGGCGTGTTCTACTTCACGACCGCTCAGACTGTGGTCGTGCTCGGCGTCCTGCATGGAGCGCGCGATTCGGAACAGGAGCTGGCCCGCCGGCGCGAACAACACCGTTGAGCCAGTCCGGCGGCTGTTAGCACAGCTCAGAACTTCACCTGCCCCAAAAACTTCAGCGTCTGCGGCACCTGCTCCACGACGGTCGGGGACTCGTCTTCGATGAAGTAGTATTTCACGCCGCTCTCCTGGGCGGCCTTGAGGATGGCGGGCCAGTTCATCTGACCGGTGCCCAGCGGCACGTCGTTGGTCACGTCGGTCTTGCCGGAGAGGTCGCCGGTCTTGACGCCCTTCTTCAGGTCCTTGAGGTGCATCAATTCCCAGCGGCCGGGATACTTCTTGAGCCACTGCACCGGGTCTTGGCCGGGGAAGACGACCCACAGCACATCCATCTCGAAGCTCATGTGCTTCGGGTTGGTCTCCTTCATGAGCAGGTCCATGAGCGTGCCGTCGCCGTGTTTGTGAAACTCGAAGCCGTGCGCGTGGTAGAAGACTTTGATGCCGAGTTTCGCACCGAGTTCGCCGGCTTTGTTGAAGACGGCGATGGCGTCGCGCGCGGCCACTTCGCTGAACGGGGCCTGGTGCGTGATCCACGCGCAGCCCGCGTATTGCAGGCCGATGGCCTGGGCCTCGGCGAGCACCTTCTCCGGCTCGCTCTTCCAACGGTCGTAGGGAAAGTGGCCGCTGATGGGTTTCAAGCCGTGCTCGGCGAGGAGGGCTTTGAATTTCTCCGGCGGCAAATTGTAGGTGCCGGCGGTCTCGACCAGCGTGAGGCCGAAGTCTTTGGTCTGCGTGAGGGCCTTGGGCGGGTTCTGCGTGGCGATGCCGCGCAAGCTGTAGAGCTGGAGGCCGATGGGGCCTTTGAAGCTCGCGCCCGTGCCGGTGTCAGCGGCGGTGGCGGCGAGGCTGAGGAGCGAGACCAGCGCGAGGGCGCGGAGAAAGTGTTTCATGCGCCTCGTATAGCGGGCGGCGCGGCGGAGAGAAAGCGCGTTTCCTCAATCGCCCAACATTGGCAGCGCCGTGGTGGCCGGCAGCACCATGTGGGTCGAGGCGCTGAAGTCCTCGCGCCGCAACTGGCGCGTCTCGTCCGGCGACACCATGAGGTCCTGCATGAAGCGGCGCAGGCTCTCGGTGTTCGGCCCGACGCGGTTGATGAAGAGGTAGCGCTCCACGTCGTTCATCATCGCCTCGGCGCCGGCGTAGCGCTTGGCGGGGTCGCGCTCCAGCGCCTTGCGGAGGATGTCGCACAGCTCGCTGTCCACGCGGCTGTCCAGCACGGTGAAGTCCGGCAGCGGCGCGGTGGTGATGCGGCGGCGGGTGTCCTCCAGATTTTCGCCGGCGAAGGGATTGTGATTCAACAGCAGCGTCGCCAGCGCCACGCCGGCGGTGAACACATCCGACCGCTGGTCCAGCGGCTGCCCGGTGATTTGCTCCGGGCTCATGAAGTCGGGCCGGCCGATGATGACATCGGGACTGTCCTTGGGCAGGAAGCCTTGCGCGCGGGCGATGCCGAAGTCGGTGAGCTTCACGTCGCCTTGGTAGCTCACGAGGATGTTGCGCAAGTGCGCGTCCCGATGCACGAGGCCCAGCGGCTTGCCATCCTCTCCGGAAATGTCATGCGCGTAAGCCAGCCCGCGCAGCACGCGGTGGACGATATAGACCGCGAAGTCCCGGGGCAGCCGCGCGCCCTGCGCCGCGAGCCGCGCGAGCAAATCCTGGCAGTTCAAGCCGTGGATGTGCTCCATCACGATGAAGATGTGGTTCGAGGTGCGGCCCAGATTATAGACCTGCGCGATGTTCGGGTGGACGAGCCGCGCCACGAGCCGCGCCTCGCCGATGAACGCCTTGATCACCTCGCTCTGACCGGAGGTGGAGGGCTCGATGAGCTTGAGCGCGACCTTTTTGGCGAAGCCATACGCGCCGATTTGCTCGGCCTCATAGACCACGCCCATGCCGCCCTTGGCGATGAGCTTGCCCAGGCGGAAGCGCGCCGTGGCCTTCAGCTCTTCGCCGTCGTCCACCAGCCCGCGAATCAAATCTACGAAACTAGCCATGGTTCGAAATCTCTCGGTTCAGCAAGCGTCCGCGAACGGGGAATGTTTGGTATCCGCTCGCATCCTTGACGCCACGACAACCGGACGATGTCCGAACGCGGGGCGGGGCACAAGGGTTGCGTTGTAGTCGCAACCTTCAGGTTGGAAATCAAGGCGGACATGCCTGAACCGCAGGCTGAAGCCTGCGACTACGTGGCGGCGACCGGCTGCGCTTCCAACGTCGTTCCCCCCAGCGCGGCCGGCGTCTCGTTGAAATGGCCGAAGTGCCGGAACTTCCCGTAGCGCTGCCGCAGCCGTTCGCTCACGGAGAGCGCGGAGAGCTGGGCGAGGTGTTTGAGCAGGTGCTTCTGGAGGGTGGCGGCGGTCGTGGCCGGGTCGTTGTGCGCGCCGCCGAGCGGCTCGGGGACGATTTCGTCCACGAGGCCGAGTTCGAGCAGGTCCTTCGCGGTGATGCGCAACGCCTCGGCGGCCTTGGGCGCGGCGGCGCGGTCCTTCCACAGAATCGCCGCGCAGCCTTCTGGGCTGATGACGGAGTA
>JAYTIO010000570.1:0-4098 GCA_043731805.1 Pedosphaera sp.
GCGCGCGGAGATGGGCGCGGCGCAGTTCGCGCACTTACCCCGCAGCCAGAGCCAGGTGAAGAGCGGGATGTTGAGGTAGGCCGGGATTTGATACTGGCAATGCGGACAGTGCGACGGCGGCGTGACGATGCTCTGGCCCAGCGGCATCCGGTGGATGCACACGTTCAGGAAGCTGCCGACGATGCTGCCGAACACGAAGAAGGTGAACGTCCAGAAGTGGAACGGCACGGCCGTCAGCACGGTGGGCTCAGGCGCGACCATAGACATTCTGGAGCAACGCCGCGCGCATCGCCTCCACCGGCGCGGGCTGGCCGGTCCAAATCTCCAGCGCCTTCGCGCCTTGGTAGAGCAACATCCCGAGGCCGTTGGCAACGGCACAGCCGGCGGCCTTCGCGGCGCGGAGCAAGGGCGTCTCGGCCGGGCGGTAAATCATGTCATAGACCCGGCGCGCGTCGGCCAACGCGAAGTGCGCCTCATCCAGCGGTGAGCCGTCGCCCGGCTTCAAGCCCAGCGAAGTCGCGTTGAGCAGCAAGTCCACCGGCCCGTCCGGATACCCGGCCACCGCGCGCACCGCCGGGAACCGCGTGCGAATCTCGGCGGCAACTTCCTCCGCCTTGCTCGCCGTGCGGTTGACGAGCCAGAGCGTGCCGACGCCTTCGGAAGCCAGCTTGAGCGCCGCCGTCCGGCCCGCGCCGCCTGCCCCGAGCAGGAGCACGCTCGCGCCGCGCGGCTCGAAGGCGAGGTCTTCGCGCAGCGAGCGCGTGATGGCGTCGGCATCGGTATTGAAGCCGACGGAGCGGAGTTCGCCGACTTCCTCGGGGTTCAATTTCGCCAGCGGCTGCCACGCGCCGGCCGCGTCCCGCGCCTCGAAGCGCACGGTGTTGACCGCGCCCCAAGTCTGCGCCGACAAGTCGAGTTCATCCACCATGTCCACGGCGAGGAGCTTGTGCGGGACGGTGAGGTTGAGGCCCATGAACTTCATCGCCTGCGCGCCGGCGATGGCCGCGCGCAGCCGGTCGGGGTGCACGTCGCAGGCGAGATAACGCCAGTCCAGGCCCAGCGCGACGAGCGCGGGGTTGTGCATGGCGGGGGAGGCGGAGTGGCGGACCGGATGCCCGAAGACCGCGCAAAAGCGCGTGCTGGCGCGGAGTTCAGCCGGGGCGGACACGCGGCGGACAGTAGGAGTTCACCCTCCAAAGTTCAAAGTTCAAAGTTCACCGGTGGCCGGCCGCAGGGGAACGCGCGGGCCGGGCGGCCCGCTCAATCTCCCAGCTCGACGTTCCAGTAGGCGAGGTCAAGGAAGTGCTTCCAACTGTCGTGGTATTCCACGCCGAAGCTGAGCTGCACGAACGGCCGCCACTTGGGCTTGCGCGGCTTGCGGACGAGGTGGATGCCGCACTCGGCCGGCGTGCGGTTGCGCTTGCGCGTGTTGCAGGGCACGCAGGAGCACACGATGTTTTCCCATGTCGTGGGGCCGCCGCGGTCGCGCGGGATGACGTGGTCGAGGTTCAAGTCCTTCCGGTCGAACGTCTGGCCGCAGTATTGGCAGGTGTTCTTGTCGCGCTCGAAGATGTTGTGCCGGGTGAACTTCACTTCCTTGCGCGGCAGGCGGTCGAACACCGCGAGCATGATGACGCGCGGCACGCGCAAGCGGAAGGAGATGCCCCGCACGGACTCCGGGTGCGGCTCGCGGCGCGAGAAGTCCGCCCACTCGGAAAAGTCATACGTCTGAAACGCGCCGTCCTGGTCGCCGAGCACCACCTGGGCGTGACCCTGGAAGAGAAGTGCGAGCGCCCGTCGTGCGGTGCAGATGTTCACTGCCTGCCAAAGACGGTTCAGAACGAGCACTGGTTGGGTGAGAAGCGTAGCCATAACCGGCGCAATGCGCGCGGAACCTAGCAATCGGCTCTCGGCCGTGTCAATGGCCCCGGGGCACGGACGGTCCCCGTGGACGCGCTTCCGGGTGAAAACTTCCCCTCGCCTTGCCGCGCCAGGTTCGCCTAGTTTCCGGGCCCTGTTTACCGAAAGTATTCAGGGTTCAGTCTTCAGTGTTCAGTGGCCTCCGGACCCCACGACGCCGGCCGACGGAACCCTGCTTACTAAGCACTAATTACTAATTACTTTCCGCTCCGCCATGATGACCAGCACGCAAATCCGCCAGTCGTTCCTCGACTTCTTCCGGTCGAAGCAGCACACCATCGTCGCCTCGTCCTCGCTGATGCCGGACAGCCCGAACCTGCTCTTCACCAACGCCGGCATGAACCAGTTCGTGCCCATCTTCCTCAACCAGACGCCCTGCCCCTACTCCCCCGGTCGCGCCGCCGACACGCAGAAGTGCATCCGCGCCGGCGGCAAGCACAACGACCTCGATGACGTCGGCCTGGACACCTACCACCACACGTTCTTCGAGATGCTCGGCAACTGGTCCTTCGGCGACTACTTCAAGCAGGAGGCCATCAGTTGGGCGTGGGAGTTGGTCATCGAAGTCTGGAAGTTCCCGCCACAGCGCCTCTACGCGACGGTGTTCTGTCCGCACATGGACATGGAACGGTGGGAGGAAGAGCTACAAACCGCTGTGTTGCTTGCGAAGGCCAAAATTGACGGCGCACGTCTTGTGCCTAGCGAACCAAGTAACAATATTGGCACGGATGTCTTTGTGTGGTCCGACATGGAGGCTGCTCAACACTGGGCAGAGCATTTTCTACGTGTTGGTTGTGACCCGTTCACCCACATAGTCCCCGGCAACAAGAAGGACAATTTCTGGATGATGGGCGAGACCGGCCCGTGCGGCCCGTGCAGCGAACTCCATGTGGACCTCACGCCGCTCGGCGACACCAAGGGCGCGCTGGTCAACAAGGGCGACGCCCGCTGCATCGAAATCTGGAACAACGTCTTCATCCAGTTCAACGCCAACCCCAACGGCACCTTCAGCCCGCTCCCGGCCAAGCACGTGGACACCGGCATGGGCTTCGAGCGCGTGACCAGCATCATCCAAGGCACGAAGAACCTCACCGACTTCGCCCACGCCAAAATCTCCAACTACGAGACCGACATCTTCCGCCCGATTTTCGACGAGCTGGAGAAGATGAGCGGCAAGAAATACGGCTCCACCCTGCCCAAGTCCGGCAGCACCGGCGACACCGAGCAGGAGAAGGTGGACATCGCCTTCCGCGTCATCGGCGACCATATCCGCACGTTGAGCTTCGCCATCGCGGACGGCATCCAGCCGGGCAACGATGAACGAAACTATGTGCTTCGAAAAATCCTGCGGAGGGCCATTTGCCCGTTTGGCAACAATTACCTCGGCTTGAAGGAGCCGTTTCTCCACAAGCTCGTCCAGGTTGTGGTGGACCACTTCGGCGACATTTTCCCTGAAATCCGGGCAAAACGACGTGACGTGGAACAAATAATTGAGCGTGAAGAGCGCAGTTTCAGAAGGACTCTGAAAGAAGGCCTGTTTTGCCTGAATGCTTACCTAGATGTTTTGGGCCGCTGTCAACAGGTCGCTTTTGAGACGGAGGCTCAAATTCCCGAGCTGCAAGCACACATTGCCAATCTACCCGACAATCCTTCACCGGGTTCGCCCGGTTTTGAAAGGGTGACCGACTACTGTATTGAGGTCGCCATGACTTTGGGGGGTGCCTTTCCAGAGATACCAAAAGAAGTGCGAGCTGCGCTTCCACAGCCAGTTCTGGCCTCGCTGATGGCTGCGCATCACGAGCTTCGCAAAGCGATTAATCCCATCTATGAATTGCTGGGACCTGTAACGGCCCATGAAACGCAGACGCACGCTGTAACTGAGGAAGCAATGGCTAAGTTAATGCGTGAATTCGAGCCAGCCTGTGCAGCGAGTCAAAAGCAGTTGCTCGCACTGGCCAACAGAGCTGTATGTGTTTCTGGCGAAATGGCGTTTTTGCTTCACGGAACTTACGGATTTCCATTCGATGTCACATCGCTTGTAGCTCGCGAGCGTGCCATTTCCGTTGCCAAGGCAGAGTTTGACCGGCTGATGCGGGAGGAACAAGAGCGCGCCCGCGCTGCGCAGAAGAAGACCGTCATCGAGCTGTCCCAAATCGAGACCAAGACGCCCACGCGCTT
>JAYTIO010000571.1:0-4362 GCA_043731805.1 Pedosphaera sp.
TGCTGGACCTTCTGGCCGTGCTCGTCGAGGCCGGTGAGGAAGAAGACTTCTTCGCCCAGCGCGCGGCGGCTGCGGGCGATGACGTCGGCGATGATCTTCTCGTAGGCGTGGCCGAGGTGGGGCTGGCCGTTGACGTAGTCAATCGCGGTCGTGATGTAGAATCGTTTGCTCATCGAGGCGCGGAGGGTGGGGGAGGGGAGGGCGGAAGGCAACGCTGCGGGGAAGTGCAACGGGGCGGCTCCCGTCGGCTCCTGATCGTAATCCTCAGCTTAATCCTGCTCTCCCCAAAGTGGCGGGGAGGAAGAACAAGCTTACGATTACAAGCAAGCGGAGGCCAACCCTCAGGCCACCGGCTGCGCCAGTTGGATGAGTTCGATCTCGTAGCCCTCCGGCGCGTCAATGAAGGCGAACCCGCCGCCGTTCTCCCGCATCGTCGGGCCGTCGGAATACTTCAGCCCGTGCGCGGCGAGGTGCTGGCCGAACTCCGCTAGGCTCTCCACTGCGAAGGCCAGGTGCGTGAGGTCCGGCTGCACTTGCACCGGGCCGCTGGCGGGGAAGTAGCAAATCTCGACGGTCTCATCGCTCTGCGGGGCCTTGAAGAACACGAGCTCGGAGCCGCGCGGCGACTTGTGCCGGCGCACCTCGTCGAGGCCGAGAATCTCCCGGTAGAATTTCGCGGTGCGTTCGATGTCATTCACGCGATAGCGCGTGTGGAGGAGCTTGGTGACTTTCATGGCGGGGACGATGGCGGTTTCCAAGGCGCGGATCAAGGCTGCGCGCGGGGGGCGCATCGGCGCCCCGCCCCGGAGCGCGCCCGGTCCCATTCCGCAGCGGCCTCGAATGGAGTGAATGTTTCGGGACCTCCGATGGTGCTCGTCGAGCGAAGCCGCTGCGAGCCGGGACGGCTCGCGCTCCAGGGGCAGTGCGCGCTGCGCCTGCGCGCGGGGCGGCGGGGGGATTACTACCTCCGCCAGAACCCGGACTCAACCGCCAAGCCCGTCTGCTAAACCAGCAGGCCGTTTTTGGTCGCACGCAGCAGGCCGCTTTTGAAAGCTACACGACCGCTCCCGCAAGGGCGCTTGAAGCGCGGCGGGTTTCTCCCTAGCGTCAGCCCCGCACTTTGAACTGAACCCAAAAAACTATCTGCATGAGCGTCCTCGTTGTCGGCACCACGGCCCTTGATTCCATTAAAACCCCCAGCGCGGAAAACCCGCGCCTGCTCGGCGGCTCCGCCAGCCACGCGGCCATCGCCGCGAGCTTCTTCGCGCCCACCAAGCTGCTGGGCGTGGTGGGCGGCGACTTCCCGGCGAAGTATCTCAAGCTTTACCAGAAGCATGGCATCTGCACCAAGGGGCTGGAGCACGTGAAGGCCGGCCAGACCTTCCACTGGTCTGGCGAATACGAGGTGAACATGAACAACCGTCGCACGCTCAACACCGTGCTGGGCGTCATCGAGCACTGGTCGCCGAAGCTGCCGGGCGATTACGAGACCACGCCCTACGTCCTCCTCGCCAACATCTCCCCGCCCGTCCAGCACGCCGTCGTGGACCAATTGAGCAAGGCCAAGTTCATCGTCGCCGACACGATGGACCTGTGGATGAACATCATGCTCCCCGACCTGCTCCGGCTGCTCAAGCGCGTGGACGCCTTCGTCCTCAACGAGAGCGAGGCACACCAGCTCACGCAGGAGGACAACGTCTTCAGCGCGCTGAAGAAGATTCACAAGCTGGGACCCAAATACATCATCATCAAGAAGGGTTCCCACGGCGCGATCCTCTCCGGCCCGAGCGGCTTTTTCATCGCCCCGGCCTACCCGCTCAAGAAGGTCGTGGACCCGACGGGCGCGGGCGATTCGTTCGTCGGCGGCATGATCGGCTACCTCGCCAGCGCGAAGGGGGACATCGAGAAGAACCTCCGTCGCGCCATCATCCACGGCACCGTGACGGCGTCGTTCTGCTGCGAAGGCTTCGGCGTCGTGGCCACCGCGCGGGCCAGCCGGCCGGCGATTGACGCGCGCGTCAAGGAGCTGGAAGCGATGGCGCGGTTTTGATTTGTCACCTGCCTTGCCCAAGCAACGTCCAACCCGCCACTTGACTATGAAACTCCTCCTCGCCCTCCTCGCCTTCGCGACCACCGCCGTCGCCGCCGACCTCAACACGCTGACCGCCGCCGAGCAGAAGGACGGTTGGAAACTGCTTTTCGACGGCAAGTCCCTCGCCGGCTGGCGCACTTACAAGGAGGGCGGGAAGATCGGCGCGGGCTGGATCATCGAAGACGGCATCCTCAAGAAGCAGGCGAAGATCGGCGGCGGCGACATCATGACGGAGCAACCCGTCAGCGGCAGCGCCGACTGGGAGTTGTCCTGGGAATGGCGCATCGCCAAGGCGGGCAACAACGGCATCAAGTATTTCATCACCGAGGCGCGCAAGGGCACGCTGGGCCACGAGTATCAGATGCTCGATGACGATGGCCATCCCGATGGCAAGATCGGCCCGCACCGGCAGACGGCCTCCTTCTACGACGTGCTGCCGCCCGCAAAGGACAAGCCCCTCAAGCCCATCGGCGAGTGGAACGCCTCGCGCGTGGTGGTCAAGGGCAACACCGTCCAGCACTGGCTCAACGGCGCGATGGTGCTCGAATACGTGCTCGGCAGCGACGCGGTGAAGGAGGCCGTGGCCAAGAGCAAGTTCAAGAAGATCGAGGACTTCGGCACGAAGGTGACGGGCCACATCCTGCTCACCGATCACAACGACGAGTGCTGGTTCCGCAACTTGAAGTTGCGCACGGTGAAGAACTGATCGGGAGCGGGGATGCTTCCCGTGGTTATCGTTTTGCGGCCGTCCCTCGGCTGACCAACTCCCGCGCCAGCTTCGCCAACTCCAAGTCCCGCGTGAGGTCGGCGAACTTGAACTGCTGCGCGCCGCTCTGCGCCTGGCCGAGCAACTCGCCGGGGCCGCGTAGTTGGAGGTCAGCTTCGGCGATGGCGAAGCCGTCGGTGGTCTCCTCCAAAACCTTGAGCCGCGCGCGGGCGTCGTCGGTGAGCTTGGCGGCGACGAGGACACACCACGAGTCATGCGCGCCGCGCCCGATGCGCCCGCGCAACTGGTGGAGCTGCGCGAGGCCGAACTGCTCGGCGTTCTCGATGACCATGACCGTCGCGTTCGCCACGTCCACGCCGACCTCGATGACGCTGGTGGCGAGCAACGCCTGCACGCGGTTCGCGCGGAAGTCGGCCATGACCTGCTCCTTCTCCTCCGCCGCGAGCCGCCCGTGCAGCAGCGCGACGCGGTGGGGGGCGAGTTCCTTCGCCAGCTTCTCGAACTCCGCCATCACGGCCTTCGCGCCGGTCTTCAAGTCCGTGTCCTCGACGCGCGGATAGACGATGTAGGCTTGGCGTCCCTCGGTGAGGCGCTCGCGGACGAAGGCCCAGACCTTCGGCAACTTCTCCGGGCCACGGACGAAGGTCTTGATGGCCCCACGTCCCGGCGGCAGGTGCGCGATGACCGACACGTCGAGGTCGCCGTAAATCGTGAGGCCCAGCGTGCGCGGGATGGGTGTGGCGGTCATCACGAGCAGGTGCGGGTAATGGCCCTTGCGCAGCAGCCGCTCGCGTTGCGCGACGCCGAACTTGTGCTGCTCGTCAATGATGACGAGGCCGAGGCGCTCGACGGTGAAGGTGTCCTCGACGAGGGCGTGGGTGCCGATGAAGAGTTTTGAGTTCTGAGTTTTGAGTTCCGAGTTGGGGGTGGGTTTTCGGGAGCCAGTGCGGAGTTCGACATTCACACCGAGGGATTTTAGCCAGTGGGAAAAGTTGCGGAAGTGTTGCTCGGCGAGAATCTCGGTCGGGGCCATGAGGGCGACGCTGTGGCCGCTTTCCAAAGCCATCAACGCGGTGCAGGCGGCGACGATGGTCTTGCCGGAGCCGACGTCGCCTTGCAGCAGGCGGCGCATCGGAGTGCCGCGCGCGAGGTCGGCGCGAATCTCGCGGAGGACGGTGGTCTGCGAGTCGGTCAGCGGGAAGCCGAGCTGGGTCAGGTAGGGGCGGATGAGGTGGTTGTCGCCTTTGCAGGGCTGGCTGTGGGCATTGGCGAGGAGTTTGTCGCGGCGGGCGCGGACGGCGAGCTGGAGGTCGAGGAACTCGTCGAGCGCGAGGCGTTGGCGGGCGAGTTCGGCGTCGGGGAGTTCGAGCGGGAAGTGCAGGGAGCGGAGGGCGGCGGCGCGGGTGAGGGAGAGAGCAGGATTAGGATCAAGATTGGGAGCAGGAGGGGCGACGGCAGCTTCGGCTCCTGCTCGTAATCCTGCTCGTAATCCTGATCCGCTGCCTGCGGCCTCAACGCCGAGCCCCGTGCCGGCGGCTTCCAG
>JAYTIO010000572.1:0-7517 GCA_043731805.1 Pedosphaera sp.
CTTCGCGCCGCGCATCATCACGGCGGCGTCGGTGCCGTAAATCATCTCGTAGTCGGCATCGAACGAGTTCGCCAGCGAGATGTCGTAGCTGAAGTTCACCCCCTGCCCATACTCGAAGACGCACTGCGCGGTGTCGGGCACCGTGCGCCCGTCGGTCCAGTGCAGAATGCCACCGAAGCCGGTGACGGCGACGGGCTGGTCCCGGAGAAACCACGAGTTGTTGTCCACCTGGTGGATGCCGAGTTCGCCGACGAGGCCGGCGCTCTGTTCGGCACGAAGGTGCCAGTTGATTTCGCGCTCGCGGTCGGGGTTCGGTGAGGCCTTGCGCCAGCTCTGCTTCTTGTGCCACTGCGCGCGGGAGAAGATATTCTTGCCCAGCGCGCCGCTGCGGACGAACTGCATGAGGAAATGCCGCTGCGAATCGGAGCGGAGCTGGAGGCCGGCTTGGAAAACAGAACTCGGCGTGCCCTTCGCGGCGGCGGCGATGGCCCGCGCATCCTCGACGGTGTGCGCCAGCGGAGCTTCGCAATAGACGTGCTTCCCGGCGGCCAGCGCCTCGGTGACGAGCTGCTTGTGCTGGTGCGTGGGCGTGGCGATGACCACGGCCTGCACGTCCTTGTTCGCGAGCACTTTCTGGTAATCACTCTCCAGCGCGGCCCCGGGGGCATTGTCCGCCGAGCGCTTGAGCATGGCGGGGTAGGTGTCGCAGATGGCGACGAGTTTGGCCTCCTTCGTTCGCCCGAGGGCGTTGACGATTTCCCTCCCCCACGGCCCAAGGCCGATGACGGCGACGTTCACGGTGAACGCGGCCTTCTTCTCAGCCGGGGCCGGGGCCTGCGCGCGCAACTCCACCGCGCCCAGCGCAGCCAGCATGGCGGCGAAGGAGCTGCGCTGCACAAACGCGCGACGGTTCAAATCGTTCAGAGGGTCAGGCGTAATGGACGAATTCATGGGGCGAGATGATGGGGAAGCGAAGCGCGAAGGCAACTGCGGAAGCGGGGGCCGGGGCAAGGCACTTTCTTGCAGCCCCAAAGCGGCGACCGCGTGAAGCTCAAGGGTGCCGCTGGGCGACCGACTTGGGCTGGAGGGCGGAATCTCCTTGGGATCGCCAGGTGGGCGACCGCACGCGAGCCGCCGACGATCAGAGGCCAACTGCATCGCTCCGGCTAACCCAACGGCCCGGACGATTCAGACGGTCTAATTTGCGACCACGCCCGACTCACGCCGGACTTTCGCAACCGCGAGATAACCAGCGGTTTCATTGGGCGATAATCAATTGACACCCCCCTGACCGGTGCTAGCCTCCGGTGCAAATTGAAGCGACCAACCACCCGCAAAGCTGCGGGTGGTTTTGTCTCCCGACCCGAAGCAAAACGAATTTTCACATGAGCGATACCACCACCGCCACGGCTCCCGCCGACGGCACTCCGCAAGTCTCCCACATCTCCGAAGCCGTCATCCGCATCGCGGGCAATTCGCAGGACGGCATCCAGGCCATCGGTGGCTTCCTCGCGCGCCTCGCGGGCCGCAGCGAGCAGGAGGTCATGACGTTCATGACCATTCCCTCCACGATTTCCGGCGGGCCGTCCATCTTCCAAGTGCGCATCGGCTCTGGCGAAGTCCTCAGCGCGGGCGACGAGGCGGACATGCTCCTCTGCTTCTATCAGCACAGCTATGAGGCGCATCTGGGCTCGCTGAAGCCCGGCGGCATCGTCCTCTACGACTCCGACCATGTGTCGGAAATCAACCCGGAGAACCTCAGCAAGTATCGCCACATCGGCCTGCCCATCTCGAGCTTGGTGGTCGAGGCCACCGGCGGCACGGGCCGCGAGAAGGGGAAGAATGTCTACTCGCTGGGCCTCCTCGCGAAGATGTTCAACTTGGATGTGCCCAAGCTGCATCGCCTCCTGGGCGAGCGTTTCGCGGGCAAGGACCCGAAGGTGGCCGAGACCGCCATCGCGGCGTTCAACGGCGGCTACAGTCACACGCTGGCGACGGCCGCGGAGCTGTTCAAGTTCAAGCCCGGCGAGAACGTCGGGCTGAACCAAATCGTCATGGGCGGCAACGAGGCGCTCGCTTACGGACTCATCGCGGCGGGCGTGCGCTTCGGCGCGGGTTATCCCATCACGCCGTGGTCGGACATCATGGAACTGCTGCGCAAGGAGTTGCCCAAATACGGCGGCTCCTTCATGCAGACCGAGGACGAAATCGCCGCCGTCTCAATGGCCATCGGAGCGAGTTGGGGCGGACGCGTGGCGGTGACGGGTTCCTCCGGTCCCGGGATCTCGCTCAAGACGGAAGCCATCGGCTGGGCGGTCATGGCGGAGATTCCGCTGGTCGTCGTGGACGTGCAGCGCGGCGGCCCCAGCACGGGCATGCCGACGAACGTGGAGCAGTCGGACTTGAACATCGCGTGCTTCGGCGGCCACGGAGATTCGCCGCGTGTCGTCATCGCGCCGAGCAGCGTGGAGGATTGCTTCTACACCGCGATTGAGGCCGTGAACATCGCGCGCAAATACAGCACGCCCGTCATCATTCTCACGGACCAAGGCATCGCGTCACGCATCGAGGCGTTCCCGATGCCGGACTTGGAAAAGATTTGTCAGGACATCTCGCCGGACCTCACGCCCGTCGCCGACCACAAGCCCTACGACCTGGCCGCGACGGACGGCATCACGCGCCATCTCGCCCCCGGCACACGCGTCGCCAGCGGCAAGTATCCCGTCGTCACCGGCCTCGAACACGATGAGTTGGGCCACCCGACCGGCTCGCCGAAGCTCCACGTGCAGATGACCGCCAAGCGCCGCAACAAGCTCAAGAAGCTCGGTGCAGACCTGCCGACGCCGGACGTCTTCGGCCCGCCCGAAGGCCAGGTGCTCCTCGTGAGCTGGGGTTCGAGCAAGGGCCCGGTGCAGGAAGCCGTGAAGCAAGCGCGCGCCGCTGGTGATGCCGTGTCCGCGCTGCACATCAAATACATCAATCCCTTGCCGAACGGCCTGGAGAAAATCTTCGAGGCGTTCTCTCACGTGTTCGTCGTCGAGCTGAACGACGAGGGCTTCTACGGCTACGGCCAGCTCGGCGCGGTGCTGCGCGCCCGCTATTGCGACCCGAAGATTCGCGGCCTGAACAAGGTGGACGGCCTGACGTGGAAGATTCGCGAAATCCTGGACCGCGTGAAGGCGATGACGAAGTAAGTTCCCCCCCAAACTCAAACACATTTCAAGACATGACCGCCCTCTCCTTCCCCTCTGAAACCCTCACCCGCACGGGCAACCTCAACCTCGTGCCCGTCCCGCCCCTTTCGGACGCCGACCGAAAAGGTCTTACGAAGAAGGAGGTCGCCGCCGACCACCCGACGTGGTGCCCCGGCTGCGGTGACTTCTCCGTGCTCGCGCTCTACTTCAAGCTCATCGAGAAGCGCAAGATGCACCACGAGAAGATCACCACCGTGGCAGGCATCGGCTGCTCCAGCCGCTTCCCCTACTTCGTGCAGGCGCACGGCGCGCACTTCATCCACGGTCGCGCGCTGCCCTTCGCCAGCGGCGTTTCGCTCTCTCGCCCGGACCTCCACGTCTTCGTCTTCGGCGGCGACGGCGATGCCTTCTCCATCGGCGGTAATCATTTCACCCACACCGCGCGCAAGAACGTGAAGCTGACCTATTGCGTGATGGACAACTGGGTCTACGGCCTGACCAAGAACCAGACCTCGCCCACCTCCCCGCTCGGCTACAAGTCCAAGACCGACGTTTGGGGCAGCGGTGACCGCCCCATCAACCCGATGAAGCAGGCCATCGCGGCGGGCGCGACCTTCGTGGCCCGCACCACGCACACGAACCCGAACCACGTCCTCCAGATGATGGAAGCTGCGATGGACCACGACGGCTTCAGCTTCATCGAGTGCCTCAGCGAGTGCACCGAGTTCTACCCCGGCGCCTTCGACGGCACGAACCCGCGCAAGGGCGGCCAGTTCCCGCTCGTCCCCGCCGACCACGACGTGACCGACGAATACGCCGCCTACAAACTTGCCGAGGAACTCATGCCCGGAAAATTCGGCATCCTCTACAAGGTCAACCGCCCGACGAAGAACGCGAACGAGGCGAAGATTGTCTCCACGAACCGCGAGAAGTTCGCCGCGCTCCCCGACTGGCAAATCCTCCAGAAGAACTTCGACCGGATGAAGTAGTCGGAGCCTGAACCATTCACGAAGCCCCGGTCGCAAGGCTGGGGCTTCTGCTTTGAGAAACCGTTCCCGAGCCACAGATGAAACACAGATTGAACACAGACACGATTCGTCCGACTGACAAATCTGTGTTCCATCTGTGTTCCATCTGTGGCTAAAAGAAGAGTTTTATGCCCATCTACGAATTCGCCTGCCCCAAGTGCCGGGTGATCTTCAACTTCCTCTCTCAGCGCATCACCCCCGACCGCAAGCCCGCCTGCCCCAAGTGCGGCAGCAAGCGAATGCTCAAACAAATGAGCCGCTTCGCCATGACCAAGGGCTTAAAGGAACCCGCCGCCGCGTCGGCCGGGGACGATGCCGAGGGCGGCCCGCCCATGCCCGACATGGAAGACCCACGCGTCGAGCGCGCCATGATGGAGATGGAGCGCGACATGGAGCATCTCGACGAGAACAACCCCAAGCACATGGCGCACATGATGCGCAAGATGAAGAACCTCATGCCGCCCGGCACCATGCCCAAGGAACTCGACATCGCCATCAAGCGCCTCGAAGCCGGCGAAGACCCCGAGAAGATCGAGGCCGACATGGGTGACGTGCTCGGCGACCTCATGGGCGGCGAAGGCGGTCCCGGCGGCGCGGGCGGCTCCTACGCTCACGACAGCGGCCTCTACGACTACTGAACCAGTTTGAAGTGTTCAGTGTTCAGTCCCGCGGCGCGTGGCTCCGACTGACTCTGAGCACTGAACACTGGTTACTTCCCTCCGCATGGCCCATCTCCACGAAAAGATAGACTTCACCGTCGCCATCTTCGTCGTCCACGACACGAGGGTGCTCCTCATCCTGCATCGCAAGCTCGGCAAGTGGCTCCCACTCGGCGGCCACATCGAACTGGACGAAGACCCGGAGATCGCCGCGCTCCGCGAAGCCAAGGAGGAGAGCGGCCTGGACGTGGCGCTCATCGGCGAGCGCCCGCCCACGACCGAACCCGGCACCCGCGCGCTTATCGCCCCGCGCTTCCTGGACATCCATCGCATCTCGGACACCCACGAGCACATCGGCATGATTTACTGGGCGCGACCCATCGGCGGCGACGTGACGCTGGCCACCGAAGAGCACCACGACATCCGCTGGTGCAACGCCGATGACCTCGAAGCCCTCCAACCACCCATGACCAACGCCGTGAAGTGGTATTGCCAGCAGGCCCTGAAGGAAATGGCGAATGGGGAATTCCGAATGGGGAATCCGCAGCCCCCGCCCGTCGCTGGCTGACGCGCACTGCTCATTCGCCATTCCCAATTCCCCATTCGCCATTTCGATGTCTCGTCGCAAAGCCATCGGTTTCCTGCTCGCGGGGCTGAACACGCTCGCGTGCTCTTACTTCGGCAACTACGTCTTCTTCCTGCTCCAGCAGCAGCACGGCTTTGGCAATCGCGAGAACCTCCTCACCTGTGCGCTGCACGGCCTCCTCTACGTCCCGGCGGCCTGGCTGGGCGGGCGCTTCGCCGAGCGACGCGGCCTTACCACTTCGCTGAAGATCGGCTTCGCCGGCATGGCCGTGGCCATGCTCGTGGGCGGACTGTTGCACTCCCTCGCCGGCGTCTTCCTCACCCTCCTCGGCTGGACCATCGCGATGTGTTTCACCTGGCCCGCGCTGGAAGCCTTCGCCACCCACGGCGAATCCGAAGCCGGCACGAAACGCATGGTCGGCATCTACAACCTCACCTGGTCCAGTTGCGCGGGCCTGATGTATTTCGCTGGCGGCTCGCTCTACGAATGGCTCGGAGCGCGCAGCCTCTTCTGGATTCCCGCCAGCATCCTCACGGTGCAGTTCGCGCTCACGCTCTGGCTGGAAGGGCTGCCGCACTCCCCTGCCCCGCCTCCCCCGATGGCTGAACCACACCACCCGGAAGCCGCCGCGTTTCACCAACCCGTCTCGCCGCCGACCTTCCTTAAGATGGCTTGGCTCGCGAATCCCTTTTCCTACATCGCCATCCACTCCTTCCTCGCCGTGGTGCCCGGTCGCTCGGCGGAACTCGGCCTGAGCATCGCGCAGAGCGGCTGGTTCTGGGCGGTGTGGTTCCTCGCGCGCCTTTGCACCTTCGTCCTGCTCTGGCAATGGAGCGGCTGGCATTACCGCTTCCGCTGGATGCTCGCGGCCTTCCTCGCGCTCATCGCGAGCTACACCGTGCTGTTGCTCGGCCAGTCCTTCGCCGCCCTGCTCGCGGCCCAAGTCGTCTTCGGCCTCGCCACCGGCCTGCTCTATTACTCCTCCCTCTTCTACTCGATGGACGTGGGCGAGACCAAGAGCGAGCACGGCGGCATCCACGAAGCCGCCATCGGCCTGGGCATCTGTCTCGGGCCTGCCGTCGGGGCCGCCGCCCTCTTCCTCGCGCCCGCCCAACCCCACGCCGGCGTGTTCAGCGTCACGGCGTTGCTCCTGGTGGGCTTGGCGGGACTGGTCGGGCTACGGCTAAAACGGTGAGCCAACCCGAATCCAGCCTTGACCCCACTTTTCGTGCTGACTAGCTTCACGCCAATGTTTGGCACTGTCGGACAAATCCTAGTTGAGCTAGTAGTCGTAGTAGGCGACGCCGCTGGGCCTTGTCGGGCATAAACAAGCTTCCGACAATCACCCACGGCTGGCCGCAGTCGTGGGTTTTTTGTTCGCCACGCGCCGCCAGCCAAACCCAAAAGTAACAGCCATGAGCAAAGCAACCGCAGAACACGCCGAGTCCAAGTCCGCCACCGAGAAGACCGAACTCGGCCCCCGCATGAAGGGCAGCGACATCCTCATCAAGTGCCTCGAACGCGAGGGCGTCGAAGTCATCTTCGCCTACCCCGGCGGCGCGAGCATGGAGTTCCACCAGGCCCTCACCCGCTCGACCATCCGCACCATCCTCCCGCGCCACGAGCAAGGCGGCGTCTTCATGGCCGAGGGTTACGCCCGCGCCACCGGTCGCGCCGGCGTCTGCATGGCCACCTCCGGCCCCGGTGCCACCAACCTCATCTCCGGCATCGCGGACGCCTACATGGATTCCATCCCGCTCATCGCCATCACCGGCCAGGTGCCGCAGGCGATGATCGGCAAAGGCGCGTTTCAGGAGACCGACTTCTTCGGCATGACGCTCCCCATCGTCAAGCACTCCTACCTCGTCACCGACATCAACGACATCCCGCGCATCATCAAGGAGGCGTTCTACATCGCCACCTCCGGCCGCCCCGGCCCCGTCATCGTGGACGTGCCCAAGAACATCCAGCAGGCCGAGACCCAGCCCGTCTATCCCAAGGAAATCAACCTCCGCGGCTACAACCCCGACCAACGCGCCAGCGACCTCGC
>JAYTIO010000573.1:0-4174 GCA_043731805.1 Pedosphaera sp.
CGCCCTCGTCTTCACTGCCGGCATCGGCGAGAACCGCGCCGAACTGCGCGCCGCGATTTGCGCGAACCTCGACCAACTCGGCATCCTGCTTGACCCGGCGAAGAACGCCGCCTGCCGCGCCACCGAAGCCGTCATCAGCGCCGACAACTCGCGCGTGAAAATCCTCGTCATCCCGACGAACGAAGAGCTGGTCGTCGCCCGCGAATCCAAACGCCTCCTCGAAAGCGCGGGCCATTGACCGCGATTCCCTATTCCCAATCACCTATTCCCTAACTCAAACCCAAAGATAAAAATATGGCACAACAAGCAATTGGAATGATTGAAACGCGCGGCCTCGTCGCGCTCGTAGAAGCAACGGACGCGATGCTCAAAGCCGCGAACGTCCAACTCGCCGGACCGATGACCCAGGTCGGCAACGCCCTCGTCACCGCCGTCATCGTCGGCGACGTCGCCGCCGTGAAGGCCGCCACCGACGCTGGTGCCCAAGCCGTCAAGGCCATGAAAGGCGAACTCGTCAGCGTCCACGTCATCGCGCGTCCGCACGACGACGTCGAGACCGTGCTGCCCAAGAAGAAGTAGTCAGGAGTCAGAAGTCAGAAGTCAGAACACGCGATTCATGCGATGGCTCCCGACCCACAGCTCCTGACTCCTAGATTCTAACTCCTCC
Organism: Pedosphaera sp.; assembly: GCA_043731805.1. Lineage (GTDB taxonomy): Bacteria > Verrucomicrobiota > Verrucomicrobiia > Limisphaerales > SXTU01 > SXTU01. Next base: position 668 of record JAYTIO010000573.1, read on the forward strand.
CCCCATGTTCCTCGCACGCGTCGAAGGCTCGGTCGTCTCCACCAAGAAGGAAGCCAGCATGATTGGCCGCAAGTTGCTCCTGCTGCGCCCGCAACTTGTGGACGACAAAGACCCCACCAAGTTCCGCGTGGGTCAGAACACCATCATCGCCGTGGACACCCTCGGCGCGGGCATCGGCGAGCTCGTGATGTTCTGCCAAGGCAGCAGCGCGCGCCTCGCCGGTGGACTGCGCGAAGCCCCCGTGGACGCCGTCGTCATCGGCATCGTGGATGTAGTGGATGTGCTCGGGAAAGAAATCTACAACGCGAAAAGTTAGCCACTGATGAAGCACGGATGATGACGAAGCGGTTCCGTGTGCCCTCCGTATTAAATCCGTAGCGCAGAGAAAACTATGAGTGCCGTGAACGAAACTTTGATCCGCGACGTGGTGGCTGATGTGTTGGCCCGCTTGGGCAACGTCCCCGCCGCCGCCGCGCCTGCGGCTGCCGCAAAAGCTGACTGCGGCTGCAACGGCAAGAGCCACGCGGCCTCGTCGGGTGCGCGTGGTAAGTTCGGCGTCTTTCAGGACGCCAACGAAGCCTGCGCCGCTGCGCACGAGTCTTTCCTCCAGCTTCAGAAGGGCGGCATCGCCGCGCGCGTGAAGATCGTGGAGATCGTCAAGGCGATGGCCGAGGCCAACGCGGAAGTCTGGGGCAAGCTCGAACTCGACGAGACGAAGATTGGCCGGCTCGACCACAAGATCGAGAAGCTCAAGATCATCAAGCTCGTCCCCGGCGTGGAGTGGCTCCGGCCCGACGCCCGCAGCGGCGACCACGGCATCACGCTGGAGGAATACACGCCCTTCGGCGTCGTCGGCGCGGTCACGCCCAGCACGCATTCCATCCCGACCCTCAGCGGCAACATCGTGAACATCTGCGCGGCGGGGAACGCCGTCGTGTTCAACCCGCACCCGAGCGCCGCGCGTTGTGCCGCCGTTGCGGTGCGCGCCTACAACGAAGCCATCTTCCGCGAGACCGGCATCGAGAACATCGCCACCATCATCGAGAAGCCCTCGATGGAGAGCTTCAACACGATGTGTCGCCACGAAGCCGTCCGCATCTTGCTCGTCACCGGCGGTCCCGGTGTCGTGAAAGCCGCGATGCAGACCGGCAAGCGCGCCATCTGCGCCGGCCCCGGCAACCCGCCCGTTTACGTGGACGACACCGCCTGCATGAAGCGCGCGGCCAAGGCCATCATCCAAGGCGCGAGCTACGACAACAACCTGCTCTGCATCGGCGAGAAGGAAATCTTCGCGCTCGACAGCATCGCGGACAAGTTGATGGAGCAGATGTCGCTGAATGGCGCGGTGCGATTGAACAACGCCCAGCTCGACGCGCTGACGAAAGCCGCGTTCACCATCACGCCCGGCCAGGGCGGCGGTTGCGGCCACGCCTCCGTGAACAAGGATTTCATCGGCAAAGACCCCATCGTCCTCGCGCGGGCAGCGGGCCTGAACCTCCCTGCCGGCACACAACTTCTCTTCGCCGAGACCGGCGCGGACCACCCGTTCGTCGTCGAGGAGCAGATGATGCCTTTCGTGCCGATCACCCGGGTGAAGAACTTGGAAGAAGGCGTGAAGCGCTCGCTCGAAGCGGAGCACGGCTACAAGCACACGAGCATCATCCACTCGCACGACCTTGAAGCGCTGACGGCGATGGGCCGCGCTCTCGACACGACGTTGTTCATCAAGAACGGCCCGTGCATGGCCGGTCTCGGCCTCGGCGGCGAAGGCTACCTCAGCTTCAGTATCGCCACGCCGACCGGCGAAGGCGTGAGCAACCCGCGCACGTTCACGCGCGTGCGGCGGTGTGTGTTGGTGGACAATCTCCGAATTTATTGAGCCATGCTGCTCGCGCGTGTTGAGGGCAATGTCACCGCTACCCGGAAGCATCCGAGCTTCGAGGGCTGGCGGCTCGTCATCTGCCAGCCGATCAACAACGCAGGCGAACCCGAAGGCTCGCCGCAGATCGCCATCGACGCCCACGGCGCGGGTATGCACCAGCGCGTCGTGATTTCCTCCGACGGTGCGGCAGCCCGCAAACTGGTCGGCTCCGAGAAGAGTCCGGTGCGCTGGCTCATCGCCGGCATCGTGGACGAACACGAACCGGGAGTGCCGGTGTGAAGTTGGGCTCCGTCATCGGTCGTGTGACCTTGAGTCACGTGGTGCCCGAGTTGCGGGGCGCGCGTTGGCTGATTGTGTCGCCATTTACCCGCGAGCATTTCCAGCGCGGTAGCGAGTCGCTGGCGGGCGTGAGCAAGGATCCGAGCCTCGTCGTTTACGACAGCCTCGGCGGTGGCGTGGGCCAGACCATCGGCTACGTCGAAGGTCGCGAAGCCGCGCAGCCCTTTGAAGTTTCTCCACCCATCGACGCGATCAACGCCGCGCTGGTGGACGACATTTTTTACAACCCGTTTTAACCCATGAGCAACGTCCTCACCGCTAAAGACATCGAAGCCATCATCGCCAAGGGTGGCGACCTTAACGCCGCCGCCAAGGACGCGATCCTCACGCCCTCCGCGCGCGATGCGATCCGCGATCACGCCAACGCCCAGCGCCGTGAAAGCTCGATTCCCTCCGGGACCACGAGCGCGCCCGGCAAGCCGCTCACCTCGAAGTCCTCGAAGGCGGAACTCGAAGCCTATTTCAACTCACCTGCCGCGCACGTGCTCAAGGAGCAGCTCTGCGACATCGGCCGCCGCCTGTGGGGCCGGGCCTACGTGGATGGCAACGGCGGCAACATCGCCATCAAGGTCGGCGAGGACATCGCGCTGTGCACGCCGACGCTGGTCAGCAAGGGCTTCATGAAGCCGGAAGACATGTGCCTTGTGGACTTCGAGGGTAACCAACTCGCCGGTGTGAAACGCCGCACGAGCGAGATTCTGATGCACTTGGAGATCATGAAGCGCCAGCCCAAGGCCGTCGCGACGTGCCACTGCCATCCGCCCTACAGCACCGGCTTCGCAGTCGCGGGCCTCGTGCCGCCGACGTGCATGATTCCCGCGTATGAAGTCTTCGCGTCCGTAGCGGTCGCGCCGTATCGCACGCCCGGCACGCCGGAGATGGGCAAGCTCGTGGCGGACCTCGTGGACAAGCACAACACCATCTTGATGGCGAACCACGGCGTCGTGAGCTGGAGCCACAACAACGTCGAGGACGCCTACTTCAAGATGGAGATTCTGGAGGCTTACTGCCGGACGATTCTCGTGACCGCGCAAGTCGGCAAGCCGGCGCAGACGATGACCGCGCCACAGCTTCAGGACTTGCTTAAGATCAAGCAGAGCCTCGGCATCCCCGACCCGCGCCACGGGTTGAAAGAGTGCGAACTCTGCGACAACGCCGAGTGGCGTCCAGGCGTCGCGTGCGCGGGGCCGCCGAAAGCGGAGTCGGCCGCGCTGGACGCGGAGGCGGAGCGGACCGTGCAGGCGATCACCGATCAAATTCTGGCGCAGATGAAATGAACCACGAAG
>JAYTIO010000574.1:0-9999 GCA_043731805.1 Pedosphaera sp.
CGACGGTCTCGGCCGGCGAGCCGCCCGCCGAGGCAGGCTGGAAGCCTGCGCCACTACCCGGCACCACCACGCTCGCGCTGATGTCGTCCTCCCGTTGGAGCTTCACTGCCGGATGGAAATCCTTGCGCAGGCTGAACACGCGCCACGCGCCGTCGGGGTCGAAACCGATGCGCAGGTAAGTCGTCGTCAACTTGCGGTTGTCGCACTTGAGTTCGTTGCCCGGCACGCCGTTGACCACGTCCACGCTGAAGTGCTCGCGCCAGGTCTTGCCCCACTCCGGCTTGTGGAAGCGCTTCACCACGAAGACGAGTTCCTTCACATACTGCGGCATGCTTTCGAGCCACTCGTTGTAGTCGTCCGCGTAATCCTTCGGCGAGGGCGTGAGGAGCTTGATGACGGAGCCGAGCGAGCGCTCGCGCGAGAGCAGCGGGCGTGTGTCCTTGCCGTTGCGGGCCGGGTCGCGGAAGCGCGGCGAGTAATCACGCGCGAGCAGCTTGGCCACCTTGTCGAAGTCCTTCTTGAAGTCGGCCACGAAGACCGGCCCTTGCAGAATCGCGTCCGAGAGCGACTTGGAAATCTCGGACTTCCCGCCGCCGGAGACGGTGCTGGGCTTGTGGCAGAAGGTGCCTTCGCCGCGCGTGCCCACGAGCCGCCAGATGCGGTTGGCGGGCTTCTCCATCTGGATGCGATAGCCGCTGGGCCGCACGTAAGTGTGCCCGGCGAGCAGCTTGAGCCGCTGCGGCCCGCGCTCGTCGGTCCACGTCACCGCTTGCGTGCGAAGGTCGAAGCTCGCGTCCTCCGGCACGTAGAGAATGTCGGCAAACTTCCGGTCCACCGCGTAGCCCTCGGGCTTGGGCTCCATCACGTCGGCGAAGAGCGCCGCCGCGTCCGCGAAGGAATGCCCGCGCTGTTGCACGTGGATGCCGCCGGCGAACTCCTCACCCAAGTCGTAGCTCGGGAAGACCAGCGCGCCGCCGGAATGCTCCTCTTCGCACAGGCCGAAGAGATTCGCGGCGAAGCTGATTTGCGTCTTCACCTCTTTCTTGCAGTAGCCGAAGTAGTTGTCCGCGATGAGCGTGACGATGACGCCGGACTCGTCGCGCGCGGTGAGCTTGAACGCGGAGCCGTCGTTGTAGAGTTCCCCTTCCTCGCGCCAGCACATGCCGTCGCGACGCTGGCGCTCGGTGGCCTTGTCCCAGTGCGGCAGGCCGGCGTCCTTCTTTTTCACCGTGATGAGATGCGGCGCAAGGATGACGCAGCCCGTGTGACCGGTCCAATGCTCCACGTCCAGCGCCGCGTCGTTCACCGGCAGATACGGGTCGCCCGCGTTGCCGAAGATGCTTTCAACGAAGTCCAAGTTGCTCACCAGATTGCCCGGCACGAAGAAGCGAATCTCCATCGTCTTCTCCGCGCAGAAACCCGGCACGGCGGGGCACACGAGCGGTCGCAACAGCAGCGAGACGAAGCACTCCGCCGGCTCCGGCTGCGACGCGGTGAAGGGCAGGCGCAGCAGCGTTTGCGGTGGCTTCAGCGCTGCCGCGAGCAGCTTGGCGAAGGTGCGGACGGGAACAGCCTTCTTATCGTCAGGAATCGGCAGGCCGCCCTCGGCGATGTGGAAGACGCCGGCGGTGGTGCGCTTGTCCTTGGCCGGATTGTGCAGCACGCCCTGCCGCACGCGATACGAGCTGACGATGTCGGAGTGAAACTCGTCCCGGTCCGGCGGCAGCGACAGCGCGCGCGCGACGCCGTGGCGGTCGAGCACGAAGGTCTGGTGCGGCAGCCGCACGGGCACGCCGGTCTCGTGGAGGTATTCGTCGAGGAACTGCTGGATGCGCCAGTCCACCGGCGCCTGGTAATCCGCCAGCAGCCGTTCCGTCTCGCGATGCCGCGCGAGCAGCGACTCAGTGAGGTCGCGGAACTCCGCCGCGTCCGCCGTGGCGTGGGTGGGGCAGCCCAGCGCAGCGAGCTTGAGGTTGATGTAGGTGACGAGCTTGGGGTCGGTCAGCGGCAAAGCGTGGCCTCCGAGTCCGATGGTTCGTTGTAAATCAACCTTCATGCGAGGCGGACTTTAGGGAAGCGGTGCGGCAGGGCAAATGACAATTTCCCTTGGCGAGCAGCAACTCAACTCATCGGCGGGACTCCGAACCCTGGGGCTACTGGGGCTTTTTCTTCTCCTGCTCAGTCTTGGACGGCGACGAGTTGTTCGAGGTCGGCGGTGCGACCGGAGCGAAGGACGGCGGCGGCGGGCTGACGATGCCGGTGGGGCGCGTGGGAACCGGAGCGACGGGCTGCGGCTGAAAGGCCGGGCGCGGCGGCGGCGGCGCGTAAGCGGGCACGACCGTCGTGGGCCGGGGCGCGACTGGGGCGGAGTAAGTCGGCGTGGCCGTCGGCGCAGTGGTGCTCTGCGGCTTCGTGGGCTCCGTGCGGGTCGGCGACTGATACGCGGCGACGGGTTGCGCGGCCTTGGGCGGGGTTGGCGTGCTGACGACCGGCGGCGGCGGGGTGAGGTTCTGCGGCGTGCTGGTCACGGGCGGCGGCGAGGTCAGGGGCCGGAAGAGCGAGTTGTTCGTGGGATTGGGGAGGCTGACGGCGGGCTGCGGCTGCGAGCGCTCTTCCCCGCGCTTGGCGATGCCGCTGTCTGGCGTGAGACCAAAGATTTTCACGGCCTGCTTCGGCTTGCTACCGGAAGCTGCCGGCGGCGCCGGGGCGTTGATGGTGTTGTTGATGACGACGGTGTTCTGGCCGCTGCGGGCGGGCGGTTCCGTCGTGTAGCCGGTGAGCACCGGGACGCCGGTGCTGGTGGTGTCATAGACCGGGCGACCCGTTATCTTCTGCCCCGGCAAGGTGCCGGCAGGAACCAGTTCGGTGCGGGACTCGCCCTTGCTGTTCGTGAGTGTCATCGGCTTCACCGGGGCATTGGGGTTGAGCGTGGGGCGGTAGATGACGAGGTCGTTGCCGGACTTTTCCAGCTTGTCGAGGCGCTGCAACGATTGCTCCTGCGGCCCGGCTTCGCGCACGGCGACTTTGCGAATCTCAGTGCGAGTGAGGGTGGCGACCCGGTCAGCGGGGACCCCGCCGTTAATGACAGCGTTGTTGTTGTTGACCTGGATGTTGTTGATGACGGTGGTCTGGTGATAGACGTTTTGCACCACGGTCGGGGCGAGCGCGTAGTAGTGCGGGTTGCGGTCACAGAAGCGGTTGAAAGGCACGAAGGTGAAGTGGTGACGCGGCAGGCCGAAGTCGAACCCAATCGCCACGCGCGTGCCGCCAAAGAAAATCCCCTGGCCGGCCACGAACACCGCGCTCGGCGGCAACGGTGCCCAGCCGCAATACGAGTCGGACGAACGCCACACGACCCACGCCGGCCCCCAGGTGCTGTCGGGCACCCAGAGCCAGCCGCTGCGCGCGTGCTGCACCCAGCGCCCGTAGTGGAAGGGCGCCCAACCCCACGCGTAGTCGGATTGCCAATACCAGCCGCAGTCCGTGTGCAGCCAGCGGCCCCGGTCGGCGTAGGGCTGCCACGTCGGCGTGGCGATGACCACGCTGGGCTGCCAGCACCAGCCGACGTCGGCGACTTGCATCCAGGTGCCGTAGGGCTGGAGCTGTTGGTAGAAGCTATTGACCTGCGGCGGGAGGCTGACGGGGGCGGGCGGCACGACGACCACTTGCGGCGCGGGCGCGGGGACGACCTCCACCGGCGGGGCGGCGGGTTGCGGGACGACGGGAGCGGGAGCGGCGGGCTGAACTGCGGGCTGCGCCACGGGAGGATTCGCGTTGGCCGCGATGATGGTGACGTTTGGCTGCGGCGGGGCAGCGGGCGCAGCGGGGGCGGGGGCGGGGGCTGGCTGGCTGGCGCGCAACGCGGCGTCTTGGTCCCGCGTCCGGGCGGTCTGCTGAATGAGCGCCGTGATGACGCGCGGGGAGACGCCGATGTCCTTCAGGTAGATGAGTTCGTCCGCGCTCGGGCTGACCGCGTTCGTGGACTTCTCGACAAAGGCTTTCACCACCGTCTCGTCGAGGCCGGACAGATGGAGACGGGCAATCTCGGCAACGGGAGCGGAGACGTTCGCAGCGGTGGGGTCGGGTCGGGCGACAATCGCCGGCTCGCTCACGGGCGGCGGGGCGACGGACACCGGGACGGCTTGCGCGGCTTGGCGGGTTTGGTCCAGACAGCCAGCGAGAAGCGCCGCGCTGGCGGCCACGGTGAGTGTGATGAGGGAGCGGACGAAGGGAGTTTTCATTGGAGCAAAGCCGCCCCGGGCGCGAGGCCCGACGCGGCAGTTTAAGTTCAGTTTTCGAACCGAGTCACAGAGACCGACTGGCACCGGCTGGTCGGCTGGCTAATGGACATAGTAAGTGTGCGTAGTATTCAGGAAGCGGGGCGGAGCTTGTCGCGTCGGGGTGAATTGTGTTTGGTCAGGCCGTGTTCACCACTCGTCCACGCCCGGTTTTGGTCGCTCTGTTGAGCGCTGGTCTCGTCGCCCAGACCGCCACCGCCCAAGTCCCGTTGCCCACTGCCAAACCCATCCCGCTGGTGCAGGCGCTGCCGCAGCCTTACGAACAAGTCTCCTTCCAACGCGACGGCCTTGAACTGGCGCGGCTGCACTTCGGGCCGGGACTGAACCGGCCGTTCGTCTTTCCGCTCCTCGGGCCGTCGGGCCGGTCGGTCACGCGCATGGGGCATCCGCACGACCCGGTGAGCCACAGCCATCACAACTCGCTCTGGGTTTCGCACAACGACGTGAACGGCTGGAGCTTCTGGGCCGATCGGGGCACGAACCGAGGCCGCATCATCGGCCAGCGGTTGGAAAAGCTGGAGGACAGCGACACGGGCGCGGGCGCGACCATCTTCAATCACTGGGTGGACAAGAACGGCAAGGTCGTGCTGGAGGAGCGTCGGCGCGTGCGCCTGGAACTCCTGCCGAACCAAGAGTCGCTCCTCGTGCTAGACCTGCGTTTCGAGGCGAAGGGCGCGGCGGTGACATTCGGCAAGACGCCCTTCGGCCTCGTCGGCGTGCGGTTGGCGAAGACCATCGGCATCGCGGATGGCGGCGGGACCATCCGCAACTCCGAGGGCAACGTGGACGAACAGGGCGACAACGGCTGCTTCTGGAAGCGCGCCCGCTGGTGCGATTACTCCGGGCCGATGCTCCCCGGAACCAACGAAGGCGCGACGCTCCTCGATCACCCGGCGAACCCGAACCACCCCACGTTCTTCCACGTCCGCAGCGACGGCTGGATGGGCACCGCCTTCACCCACGACGCGCCGCGCGTGATGGAGCCGGGCCGGCCATTGCAACTGCGCTACGCCGTTTACGTCCACGCTGGTGTGCCGGCACGCGAGGTGTTGCAGAAGCAGTGGGAGGCCTTCGCCAAGACGGCGCTGCCGGACCTGAGCGGGAATAAGAAGTAGGTGCCGGCCGTGCGCGGGTCAGGCACCGGTCCTAGCGATTGCTTGCGGATTCCAACCCCGCTCACCATGTTCCGCGCGTGCAAACCGGAGACAAATCAGCCCAGCCGAGCGGGCGGGAGGCGGAGGCCCGCCCGAGGGCGCTCGTCTTTCTTCAGCGTTGGATCATCAACACCCTCGCCGTCCTCGTCGCGACCCACCTCATCACCGGCATCCATTACGACACGGTCCCGAGCCTCTTCGTCGCGTCGCTGCTCTTCGGCATCCTGATCACCTTTCTGCGCCCGCTGCTGTTTCTGCTCACGCTGCCGCTGGTGGTGGTCACGCTCGGGTTGTTCGTCCTCGTCATCAACGCGTCGCTGCTCTACCTGGTCGGCTCGCTGGTAAAGGGCTTCCGCGTGGACGGTTTCTGGCCGGCCTTCTGGGGCGCGCTGGTCATCAGCCTCGTCTCGCTGGTGCTCAACACGCTGACCGGCTCGGGCGAAAGCCGCGTGCGCGTGCGCCGGCCGGCCACCGGCAGCAAACCACCCGGCGGCGATGGGGCCGGGCCGGTCATAGACGTGTAAGCGAAGTGGAGCAGGCGTCCTCGCCTGCCAGGCTGCCAAGCGTCCCGCTTGGCGGCCCTCCTCTTGGAAGAAATCCCCTAGCAGCCAAAGGCTGCCGGGACAGCTGCCCCACTACCGCAGCAGCCCTTCAATCTCCTCGTAAGTCCGCACGACATGCTGCGCGTGCATGAGCTTCTCCGCTGCCAAGGTGTTCGTGATGGCAATCGCCGTCATCCCCGCCGCCCGCGCCGCCGTGACCCCGGCGGCGGAGTCTTCAATCACACAGCACTTCCCCGGCTCGACCCCGAGCAGCTCGGCCGCGCGCAGGAAGATGTCCGGCGCGGGCTTGCCCTGCTTCACATCTTGCACGCTGACCACGACGGGGAAGAACCGCCGCAGCGCCTTCATCGCCAGCACTTCATCAATCACCGGATGCACCGAGCCGGACGCGACTGCCAGCCGGTAGCGCGGCGCGAGTTTGGCCACCAAGTCCGGCAAGCCATCGAAGATGGGCTGCTCGCGCCGGAGGATTTCAATGACGTGGTTCTGCTTCCACGCCGTGAGTTCTTCGAGCGACCACTTCGGGTTGTGCCGCGCGATGAAGTCCAGCCACACCGCGCGGTCGGACCGACCGATGTATTGCTCGAAGTGGATGCCGTGCGTCTGGGCGTAGCCCATCTGCGCGAACACATCGAGAAACGCGCGCTCATGGCGCGGCTCGCTGTCCACGATGACGCCGTCCATGTCGAAGATGACGGCGGAGAAGGCAGGGTCTGGCATCTGGGGGATTGGGGGATGGGTCGGGGGAGCAGGATTAAGATCAGGATTAGGAGCAAGAGAGGAAAGGGCACCGAGCCAGTCTCCTGCTCGTAATCCTGATCCTAATCCTGCTCCTTATCTTTCAGTGAAACACCGACTCCTTCGGCCGCTCGACGAGGTGGAGCAGGTTCCCCTCCGCGTCCGCGAAGAAGAGCACCCGCCCGCCGCCGCCCGCCGGCTTGGGCTGCACGGTGAAGACCACGCCGCGCCGGGCCAGTTCCGCCTGCGCCGGCTCGATGGCCTCCACGCGCAAGGCCAGGTGCCGCCAGCCCGCGACGCCGTTGTTCGCCGTCTCCTTGGCCGAGCCGGTCGCGCCGTAAATCTCCAGCATCAATCCGCCGCCGAGTTCGAGGAAGAAGGCCGGCGGCGTCTGGCCGTTGTCAAAGCGCAGCTTCGCGTCCAGCACCCGCACATACCAATCCTTGAGGGCGACGGTGTCGCGGGCCGGCGCGCCAAGATGCTCGATGGAGAATTTGAGTTCGCTCATGCGGCGGGGATTTCGGGCGAGCCGGGCCGATTGCGCAACCGCAAAACCGCCAGTCCAAACGCACCCAGGCGCATTCTGAAACGCCCCCCGGCGCGCGGACGGGCCCCGTCCGCAGCGGCTACGAGAGGAGTGAGTCGTTTGGAGAGTCCTGGGTTGATCGGCGAGCGAAGCCCCGCCGCGAGCCGGGTCGGCTCGCGCTCCGGGGGCAGGCGTCAAGCTACGCTCTCGTCCACCCCCGCGTCGGCAGGAGGCACAATTCGCGTCGCCAGCGGGGGAGGTTTTGGTGAACCTCCGGCGCTAATGAATGTTGCCGGACTCTTCCCCAGCGCTTGGCCGCTGCCACCGCGCCGAACCCACGAAGGCCGTCACGTCCGCCTGACGCCGCTGTGCGCGGACGACGACGCGGCGGAGCTGTATCAAGCGGGCCACGAGCCGCCGGAGGCGAATGAACTTTGGCGGCACCTCTGGTATGGCCCGTTCGCGAACGAGGCGGACTTCCACGCGTGGCTCCGCAGCTTGGAGGAGGGCGCGGACACGCTCTTCTTCACCGTCACGCAACTCGCGGACGACCCCGCCGCAGCCCGTGCCGGCGACTTGCAGTCGCCGCTTGGTGGTGCGGGCGGGCGGAGCGGCGATTGCAAATCGCCGGCACGGGAGCGGCGCGTGGGGATGATTTCCATCATGCGCATCACGCCGGCGCACGGCGTCGCCGAGTTGGGGCACATCTGGTATGGCCTCGCCGCGCAACGCACGCCCGTCAACACCGAGTCTGTCTGCCTGCTGCTGCGGCATCTCTTCGACGACCTCGGCTACCGGCGCGTGGAGTGGAAGTGTGCCGCCGAGAACGTCCGCAGCCGCGCCGCCGCGCTGCGCCTGGGCTTCCAGTTTGAAGGCCTCTTCCGCCAGCACATGGTCGTGAAAGGCCGCAACCGCGACACCGCGTGGTTCGCCATGCTCGACTCTGACTGGCCCGCGCGCAAAGCGAACTTCGAGCGCTGGCTGGCGGACGAAGGGCGGACTTCTTTGTCCGGATTGAACGGGCTAACTTGCAATCCGAGTGCGGCGACGGCTTGAATCCCCGCCCATGCCCGACGCGTTTAGCAAAAAATCAAGCGGGCGAGCACGCCGTTTCGCTTCCGTGTGCGCGCGGTGGTTTGCTTGCGCCCTCTCCGCCGGCCCCGCGTGGGCGGCGACACCCTCGTTCAATCGCGACATCGCGCCCATGCTGTTCAGCAAGTGCGCCACGTGCCATCGGCTCGGCGAGGTCGCGCCGTTTCCGTTGCTGACGTTCGGCGACGCGCAGAAGCGTGCGAAGCAGATTGCGACAGTCACTCAACGCCGGTTGATGCCGCCGTGGAAGGCGCAGCCCGGCCACGGCGAGTTTCTGGACGAGCGGCGGTTGAGCGAGGCGCAGATTGGGTCCATCGCCCGATGGGCGGAGGCGGGTGCGCCCGAGGGAAATCCGGCGGACCTTCCACCCGCGCCGAGGTTTCCGGTCGGCTGGCAACTGGGCAAACCCGACCTCATTGTGAAGATGCCCGAGGCCTACAACCTCGCCGCCGAAGGGCCGGATGAGCTGCGGAACTTCGTCGTCCCGATTTCGCTCACCGAGGACAGAATGGTTGGCGCGATTGAGTTCCGCCCCGGCAACCGGCGCGTGGTGCACCACGCGTTGTGCTATCTCGACGCGAACGGCGCGGCGCGCAAGCTGGACGAGAAAGACGACTCGCCCGGCTACGAGAGTTTCGGCGGGCCGGGCTTTTTTCCGACGGGAAGTCTTGGCGGCTGGGCACCCGGCACCGTGCCGCGATTTCTGCCTGACGGCGTTGGGCGGCATCTCAAGCGCGGCTCCGACCTCGTGATGCAGATTCACTATCACCGCAGCGGCAAGCCCGAGACGGACCAGTCGGAAGTGGGAATTTACTTTGTGAGGAAGCCCGCGACGCGCTACGTGGCCGGGCTGACGGTGGAAAACTGGGAGTTCAAAATCCCGGCCAACCACGCGCACTTCGGCGTCAACGCCGACTACACGCTGCCGGTGGATGTGACTTTCGTCGCCGCCGCCCCGCACATGCATCTGGTCGGTCGCGAGCTCAAGGTCACCGCGCATCTGCCCAGCGGCGAGCTGCGCCCGATGATTTGGGTGAAGGACTGGGACTTCAACTGGCAGGACAACTACGTCTATCGCCAGCCGTTCACGCTGCCGAAGGGCACGCAGCTCAGGCTCGAAGGGTGGTTCGACAACTCCACCAACAACACCGCCAATCCGAGCAACCCGCCCCGACCGATGATTTATGGCGAGCAGACCACGACCGAAATGGCCATGTGCATCTTCGAGGTCACGAGCGAGAAGCTTGGCGACCTGCTCTTCCTCATCGGCGACGATGCCCGGCATCGGAAGGTCTTGGAGCGGGTGCCGCAAGTGACGCGGCCCTAGAAATTCTTTCGACCTCGAACCAGCATTCACATCAACTTACGCACACTTTATGGGCAAAGAATTCAGCATCATCCCGCGGACGGTTCCGCACGTTGAAACCAAGTATCGCCGCATTGTCACGCCGGTGCCGCATCCCGACTCCGTGCCGACTCTGGAGCGGCTGCGGCAGTTCGAGCCGCAGTCCATGCGCGGGCAACCGCCAATCGTGTGGGACCACGCGCAGGACATCTTCGTCTATGACAAATACGGCAACCGCTGGCTCGACTGGTCCAGCGGCGTGCTCGTGACCAACGCCGGCCAC
>JAYTIO010000575.1:0-8153 GCA_043731805.1 Pedosphaera sp.
GCAAGTGGCCGGCAGGTATCTCGCCGAGGCAGGCAAGCTCGGCTACCGCTCCAAAGAGTTTTTCATCAGCTTGTATAGGTGCCAGGCCCGGTCTGGAAATCAAGCCGAGGCTGAGAAGACCGCCAGCGTGATCGTGGAACAGTATGCCGCCGGGTTGAGTTTCGACGACTGCTTGGAGTTGGGACAGGCAGCCGACGCGGCACACCTTTCTTCCCAATCTGCTACTTGGAATCGGCTCGCTGATTCAAAGATCAGGGAAGCCTTGGCTGTCCCTGAGATTCCTTCGAAGCGATAGAGGAGTTGAAGGGCTGGTCTCGTTGGCCTGCTCCAGCACCTCGCCAAGAAAATCTTCTGGCCATTATCCGAAAGGCCGTCTTCATGTCGGTCATCTCGGTGACTCTGTCAGCATGAACTCCAAGCTCGCCTGCATCCACTGCGGCATTGGCATCACCGCCATCACTTACCGGATCAATGACGGCTTCTGCATGCCCTGCTGTGACCCGTTCCCCGGCATCAAGGGAGCGAAGCATCTGCTGAACGTGGTGAGCGAAGCCGAGGTCGACACGGAACTTACCGCACGCGGCACCGACACCGGCGCGACGTTCCACCGCTGGTTGCGCATCAAGTCGCGCCTGGAGCCGGGCGACCGGCTGGTGCGGTTCTGCTCGGACTTGCAAAGCCCGGTGCCGGTCGTGGCCCACGGCGTGGTCTGGCGACGCGCTGGGCTGGAACTTTCCGGCGTGGTGACCCTCACCGAGTGGCTCCTGGTGGAGGAGGAAATCTGGCTGGGCAATGCCGTGCGCTTCGCCACCCGTGATGAGATGGCCGCCTGCCCGGCGATCCGGGACAACCTGCAAGCCGAGGATCGCGTGTTGCATTACCTGAACAACGACCCGGAGGTCATCGCCGAGGATGGGCGTGCTGGATTGGTCCTGGTTCGCAACCGTCGCTGTGCCGTGCGCGTGCGGCTGGAGGACTGAAGCATGACGACCTCACTGGCCAACTGCGACCGTTGTGGTGCGGGCATCACAGCCGTCACGCATCGCGTCAACTGCGGGTATTGCATGGGCTGCTACGGAGGCGCTTCCACCGTATTCTACCTCCCCAAGGAACTGCGCGGCCCGGCCGACGCCGCAGCCGTGGCGGCAGAACTGACGAGGCGGGAGAATTGGCTCCTGCTGCGGCACTGGCAGCGCGTGCAGGCGCGGTTGGAGCCGGGCGATGAACTGCGTGAGTATTCCGCCGAACAGCCGCAGGGCAGTTCGATTGAAATTCACTCCGGGGTGCTCTGGCAGCGAGGTGATGAGCTGCTCTCCGTCCTGCCACTGGACCAGGAGACCCGGAAATGGCGGGAGACCGAGCACACTGAGTTTGATTGCGTGAAGTCGCGCTTCGCCACCGCCGAGGAGATCGCGGCCTGTCCGTCGATCGCCGCCGAGCTGCGGCGCGGTGACCGGGTGCTGCGTTACGAGTATTGGGAACTGGACGCCGTCCGCCGTCTCGAACGCATGTATGAGTTGGCGAAACAACCACTGGAGTTCACGCGGCTGCTGGAACTCCACCAGGCGGCACTTCTGATGGAGGGACGAATCGGCCTGGTGCTGCTCCGCGACTGGCAGTGCGTGCTGCGGGTCTGCACGGATGCAGTGCAGGTGCCCGAGACCGGCCAGGGCGGCATTGCGGTCTGGGGCAGCCGCGTGTTTCTCACGACGCTCAAGCCCGAGGTGGGCAAGCTCCCGCTGGGCAGGGACATCATCGGCCATTGCCTCGACGCGAAGACCGGGAAGATTCTCTGGACGGTGACGCTGCCGGGCCGGGACACCAGCGTGCCGGCGTATTTTTTCAGCGACGCGACCTCGCCGTCGCCCGTCACAGATGGGCAGCACATCTGGTTCTTCAACGCCTGCGGCTCGGTGGGCTGTTACGACTTCGCGGGGAAGCAGGTCTGGCTGCGCGAATGGCAGCCGACGGGAGGCCGGCCATTCAATAAGCAGTTCGAGCCAATCCTGTTCAACGACACGTTGCTCAACATGGAGCCGCGTGACGCGGACGATCCGAGGCGGGAGGGCGCGGACCCGTGGAACTACCTTCGCGCCCTCGACAAGCGCACGGGCCGCACGCTGTGGGTCGCCGAGGATGCGATGACACACTACAACACTCCGGTGTTCGGCCGCCTCGCGGACGGCACGCCCGCCGTGCTGCAAGGACGCGGCGCGTATCATGGCGTGCCCGAGCTGCCCGTCGGACTAAGCCTCACGAGTCTCGCGGCGGGCAAGGAGGGGAAGACGCTCTGGCGCTACGAGACCAGCCGCAGCAAGGCGTGTTACACGATGCACTGGAACGCGAAATACGCCGCATGGTTTGACATTGATGCCTCTGAACACCAGGTCCTGGACGCCGCGACGGGCAGGCTGCTGCGCACGCAGTCGCTCGTGAAGCAGGTGGACTGGCGGCGCTTCAATCCCGCCACCGGCAAGCACGAGTTGCTCGCGGGCGTGGACCTCACGAAGCAGACGCCACCGTTGAAAGTCTTCCCCGCGCAGTTCTGCAACATCCTCGTCGGCGACTGGCATTACTTCCTGTGCTACACCGAGGCCGGCAAGCACCTTGGCCCGCCCTACTGTGTAGGTCGTGTGCATTTGGAAACCGGCCAGGTGGAATACCTCGAAGTGCCCGTGTCCGTCGTGCGCGAAGCCGGGCGGTCCGATCAGCTCGTGTGGAACCGGCCGCAGACTTCCTCGACCCTCAACTCACGCGGCATTGATGTCGCCACAGACAAGCGCTCCCAGGGCGACGGCTGGTGGTGGGGTTATCTCGGCAGCCCGACGGCGATCGGCGGCAAGGTGTTTTTCACGACGATGCTCGGCATCACCTATGTCATCGACGGTCGCGCCGCAGTGCTCGATGAACGGTCGCTCCTCTCCGTCAACGACCTCGGCCAACCCGGCCAGACCTGGAGCCTCAACTCAATTTCCTTTGCACAGGGATGTGTTTACCACCGCAGCATGAAGGAGGCGGTGTGTCTCGGGCCGAAATGACTTCGCGGGATGGATGGATTTCGGACGCGACGTCGGCGCAGGGCGGAGCAACGGTCGCCGCGAGGTGGAGTTCTGTGGGAGACCCATGTAGGTTCGGGCGTATGCAATGCCGCGCCATCTGCCCCGCCGCACTCATCCTCATCCTGCTCTGCGTCGCGCAGATTTCGGATGGAGCGGACGCGCCATGCGAAGTTCGCATCGCAGTCCTCGGCGACTCGACTGTGTGTGAGTATCCGGCCACCTCGAACATCCGGGGCTGGGGACATTTCCTCGCGCCGGCGTTTCAAGCGCACGTGCGCGTCATCAACCTGGCGAAGAGCGGGCGCAGCACCAAGACCTTCATCAAGGAGGGGCTCTGGATGAAGACCCTCGCGGAGAAGCCGGACTTCGTCCTGATTCAGTTTGGCCACAATGATTCGCACGCCAAGGAGCGCCCCGAATCCACCGATGCCGAAACCGATTACCGCGACTTCCTGCGCCGCTATGTGGACGAGGCGCGGGCGGGCGGTGCGACGCCCGTGCTCGTGACGCCGATGCACCGGCGGAGCTTCGACAAGGACGGCAAGGTGACCCAGGAACTGTTGCCATACGCGGACGCGATGAAGGTTGTGGCAAAGGAGAAGAGGGTCGCGCTGGTGGACCTTCATGCTGCCAGCGGGGAACTCTTCCAAAAGCTCGGGGATGCCGGCAGCGCGGACCTGAGCTGCTCCGCGACCGACCGAACGCATTTCTCTGAGAAGGGTGCCAAGGTGATGGCGGAACTCGTCCTGAAAACTATGGCCATCGTGGAGCCTCGTCTCGCCGCACTGCTCAAACTGTGAGCTGCGATCACTCCCCACGCCCTTGGCTCGCCAGACTGCGCACCTTCGCACGGTGGCTCCTGGCGGTGTTTTTCACCCTGGCCGGACTCAACCACTTTCTGAATCCAAGTTCTTACCTTGGTCTGATGCCTGCGTATCTGCCTTGGCACCGGGAATTGATCCTGATCAGCGGCGCGGCTGAAATGGCCGGTGGGCTGGCCATCCTAGTTCCTAGACTACGCATCGTAGCCGGCTGGGGACTGATCGTTCTCCTGGTGGCGGTGTTCCCGGCGAATCTGCATGTGGTCTTGCACGGCTGGGAGGGAGTTCAAATTCCGGCGTGGGTCCTGTGGGCGCGACTGCCCTTCCAAGGTTTGTTCATCGCATGGGTCTGGTGGGCCTGCATCGCCCGGACGCCACGCGATGTTCTGCGCGCATCGTGCGGCTATCCCCGCACCAGCACCGCCTGCTTCGCCTGCAAATATTTCGCCAGCACTGCTTGGTTCCCCAGCGAATTAGAACCCCGGACGACATTGTCCTTGAGCAGCTTGTAATGGACCAGCGTCTTGCCCACCTGACTGATGTGGCAGGTCACCCCATCCATGCGCCATTTCTGGCCGGCTTCGAAGGCTGGGTGGAGGGGAAATTGGCTTTTTACCTTCATAGGGAAACTCGGACTGGACGCGGCGGCGAATGTTCAATCAGGCCGGACGCGGGGCGTCTTGTAATAACCACCACCGCTGCATACCGTGTCTCCCCTATGACTAACCTCAACAAATATATCGCCCTCCGAACCGCTTTGCTGAATGAGAGGGCGAAGCTTGAAGCCAGACTGGGTGAGATTTCCGAGGCGCTCGGTCAGAATGTTTCTGTTGCCGTGGCTGCAACAGCACCGCCCCCATCCGCAACGACAACTACACCTGGGAAGCGAACCCATAGCGAAGCCACGAAAGCCAAGATGCGGGCAGCCCATCAGGCTCGCTTGGCGAAGTTGAAATCCAAGTCAGGGGCTGCGCCGGCTGCGGTTGCTGCTGCCGCCCCGAAGAAGAAGCGGAAGATCAGCCCCGAGGCGAAGGCCCGGATGATTGCCGGGGCGAAGAAGCGCTGGGCGAAGGTCAACGCTGCCAAGGCCAAGGCGAAAAAGTAGTCGCGTGCGCCGAGGTGAAGCTGATGGTGCGCGTCGCTTCGGCCTGATCGTTCAGCGGGACGGGGTTGGCCAAACTCTGGACGGCACCGGAGCGCTCCGTCAGGGCGGTGGTTACCCAGTGGGCTGCGATCGAGAAGTTCTCCATCTGGAAGTGGAGCGAGCGGAGCGGGATTGATGGACGACCGCTGATCCGCCTTTTTTGCTGACAAATTCCCGGCGATCAGTTGAGTTGGTGGAAATCACCCCCAACTGAAATGGGCATGACCGCCGAGCCGACCGATCTAACGAAACCCGCCGCCAAGAAACCCGCCAAGGTGACCATGGTGGAAATCCTGGCCGGGCTGGAAGAAGGCCAACGCGCCAGGCTGGACAAAGCGGTGGAGCAAATCAAAAAGAGCGACGAGGAAGCTGCGAAGTCCGGAGCGCTCGCCTACGATGCCTTTGCCAAGAAGGTGGAAGCCTGCGCCGAAATGAGCGAATTGCTGGGGGGCAATTTCCGCGCTTACGCCCTGGAAAAACTTGGCTACCGAAAGTCCCACGGGCACCGACTGGTGCAGGCGGGTCTGTTTTTGAAGCGTGCGTCCCCTCGAGGGGACGCAAGGAGGATTTTGGTCTCGGAGGCCCACATCCGCCCGCTCACTGGCCTGACGGACGCGGATCAGGACACGGTGGTCGAGACCCTGAAAATCTGGCGGCAATGGCTGCCGGGGGCAGTCGTCACGCCGAAGTGGGTGGAGGCAGCGGTGATCTGCGTCAGGCCGGCGGGAAACCCGAAATCCGAGCCGACGCCCAACGCCGCGGTGGTCGCCAGGGTGCTGGAGGTGATCGAAGAATTGCGACGTTCGCTGCCGGAGCGCGTGGACAAACCGAGGGAGCAGCTCCTTGCGCAGTTGGAGAAAAAAGTGAAAGCGCTGGCCCAGCCGCCCCGCAAGACCGGCATCGAGTGGACGGGGGCCACCTGGAATCCGCTCCATGGTTGCCAGTGGAAGAGTGCTGGCTGCGACCGTTGCTACGCCGCCAAGCTCATGGCAACGCGCATGCAGTTCCGCTATCCAGGCTTGGCAGAGGCGCGGATGAACAATGGCAAGAAGGGCTATTTCTTCACCAACAAGATTCAGTTGGATCCCCGGCGCCTGGCTGAACCGCTCGCCGACCTGGTTCCGAAGCGCTACTTCGTCAACTCAATGTCCGACCTCTTCCACGCGCGCGTGCCGGATGATTTCATCGCGGCCGTCTTCGAGGTGATGGAGAAGGCTACTTGGCATCAGTTTCAAGTGCTCACCAAGCGCCCGGAACGGATGGCGAAGTTCACCACCCAGCGCTACGCCAAACGGAAGCCACCCGCTCACATCTGGCTCGGGGCTTCCACCGAAAACCAGGAAACTTTCGACGAGCGCTACAAGCATTTGCAGAACACCAAGGCAGCCGTTCGTTGGTTGAGCTGCGAACCGTTGCTGGGGCCGATCAACCTGGGGAAGTGCGAGGGCCTCGACTGGGTGGTGGTCGGCGGAGAAAGTGGCTCCAAGCGCCAGATGCTGAAGGAATGGGCGACTTCGTTGCGGGACCAATGCGCCAAGCGTGGTGTGAAATTTTACTTCAAGCAATGGGGCGATTTCAACGAGCAGGGCGAGCGGAAGAAGGCGAAGAAGGACGGCCTCACCCCAACCACCTTGGATGGTGTAATTCACGATGACTTCCCCGCCGAACTGCCTGTGCCTCCACCTCCGTAACCCGCAGCGGTTGCGTTCAAACGCAGCGCAAGAACGGCTCAGAAGGCGTAAGAACCCGAATACTTCGCCATGCTCCGCCGCCATGGAGTCGCGCATGTGTTCAACTCATGGGACGCGATGCCGCCGGTGAGCGAGCAGATGGCGAACAGCGAGACGAGCGACGCCTTTCTCGCCGCCCGGTTCCTCCTGAAGCCGGGGCGCAAATATGAGGACGCGGTCACGGAGTTCAGCCCCTACAAGGCGGTGAAGGAAGTGAACTGGGAGGCCCGGAGTGCTGGGGCCGAGTTGGTGAAGCAGGCGAGGCAGAAGTCCAAGCAGACGTTCATCTACGTGAACAACCGCCTGGAGGGAAATGCGCTGGAAACGATTGCAGCGATGGTGGAGGCGGGCAGCTCGACAAGCTGACGCCCGGCAGGTCATTTCGCCGTCATCGCTAAGAGGAACTCATCGGGGTAGTTGGCCTTCAGATACGCAGTCTGGTAAGTGGCCATGGCGTAGGCGGCGGCTAATGTGGCCCGCGACGCTCCGCGTCCAAAGTTCGGAACGGCTGGGTCAGCATCCGATCCAGCCGCAGCTCCGCCGGATGCCGGAACTGGTCAAGGCCGAGGGTCATGCCGTCGTGTCCGGCTTCCGGTTGGGCACGGTAGGTGCGGAACAGCCAGTCCCACCACGGTAGATTGAAGCCGAAGTTGCTGTCCGTCTCCTGGCGCACGACGGAGTGATGCACCCGGTGCAGGTCCGGGGTGACGACGAACCAGCGGAGCACGCGCTCCCATCGTTCCGGCACGCGCACGTTGCTGTGGTTGAACATGGCGGTGGCGTTGAGCAGCACCTCGAACACCAGCACGCTCGCCGCCGGAGCGCCCAGCGCGGCAATGACGAGGCACTTGAAGCCCAGCGAGAGCAGCATCTCCCCCGGATGAAATCTGGCCCCGGTGGTGACATCCACATCCACGTCGGCATGGTGCATCCGGTGGAGCCGCCAGAGCAGGGGCACGCCATGAAAGAGCCGGTGCTGAACGTAGATGGCGAAATCCAACACGACGATGGCCACGACGAACTTCAGCCCTTCCGGCCCGCTGACCCGTCGAAGGAGTCCCCCTCCATGCTGTTCCACGAGCAGCGCGAACCCAACGGCCCCCGTCGGAGCCACTGCGCGGGCGAGCAGCGCACCCAGCACGGCCACGCTCAGGTTGCCGGGCCAGCGCCGCAGGCGGGAAACCGGGCGGGCGCGGCGGGCGGCGACAATTTCCCAGACGTTCATGAGCAGGAAGATGCCCAGGAATACGCCCAACCGGAGCACCAGCTCCCGGCTAAGAAGTTCATCTGCCAAGGCAACGACCACGAGGGTCAACGCCCAGGAGTCGAACCAGGAATGCATCGAGCCGATACCCCTTGCCTAGGTGGAGATCCACAGGACGCCGGCGAACACCACGAC
>JAYTIO010000576.1:0-7225 GCA_043731805.1 Pedosphaera sp.
AGCAGCACGCGCCCCACCCGCCCGCCCAGCCTCACCGGCGGCATCACGCCCACCGCGAGCATCCTCAACGCGATGAACCGCGAGACCGCCACCAACATCCTCAACGCCCTCGAAGCCCGGAACCCCGACCTCACCCAGTCCATCCGCAACAAGATGTTCACCTTCGAGGACCTCGCCATTCTCGACACCCCCTCGCTCCAAAAGATTCTACGCGAGGTGGATTTGCGCGACCTCGCCATGTCCCTCAAGGTCTCGAGCGATAAACTCAAAGGCCGGATGCTCGGCAGCATCTCCAAGCGCGCCGCCGAGACGGTGAACGAGGAAATCAGCTTCATGGGCAGCGTCCGGGGCAAAGATGGCGACGCCGCCAAGCAGCGCATCATCGAAGCCATGCGCAAGCTCGAGACCGCCGGCGAAATTGACCTCAACGAAGCCCGCGAGTCCGCCAAGACGGCGTTGAACTGATCCCATGCTCCACCGCGAAACCATCCGTCTGTCCGACGTGCTGCTGGATGTGCGGCTCGGAGCGAAACGCATCGTCACCCCGGTCCCCAGCGTTCCGACCATGGACGTGGATGCGCTCATCCGGGCCGCTTACGAACGCGGCCGGCTCGAGGGCGAGCAAGCCGTCAGCGAGCAGCTTGTCCGGCAACGTGTCGAGTTCAGCGAGCTACAAAACGGCTTGTTGACGGCCTTGCGCGGGGCCTTTCCCCGGCTTGCCCACGAGAGCGAAACGACGCTCATCGCTCTCGCCCTCGAAGCCGCACAACGCCTCGTCGCCGGGCTGCCCATCTCCGCGGGCTTGGTCGAATCCGTCGTCCGCGAAGCCCTCGCCCAAGCCAACGACACGGCCGAGCTGGAAGTGCTCGTGAACCCCGAAGACTTGCGGCTCCTGGAAGCTGCGCAATCCCCGCTGCTCACCGCCGAGACTGGCCCGCAGAAGGTGCGCTTCACCGCCGCGCCCACCGTCACGCCCGGCGGCTGCCTCGTCCACACCCGCTTCGGCACCGTGGACGCGACCCGCGAAACCAAACTGGAGAACCTCCGCGAATCCCTGGCGACATGACCTCCCTCCTCCCCCCGCCCAGCCGTCTCTCCCACGCCCTTCAGCGCGCCCGCCAAGCCCGCGTCGTGGACAGCCGGGGCCGCGTGGTGCAAGTCATCGGTCTCGTCATCGAGTCGGAAGGGCCGCTCGCGGCGGTCGGCGAAGTTTGCCGCATCGAGTCGGCGCGGCATGATGGCTCGACGCTCGCGGAAGTCGTCGGCTTTCGGAATCACCACCTGCTCCTCATGCCGCTCGGCGAGACGCACGGCATCCATCCCGGCAGCGAAGTCATTGCGCTCGGTCGCCCGCTCCAGGTCGGAGTCGGCGAAGGGCTGAAAGGCCGGGTCATTGACGGCTTGGGCGAACCCCTCGACGGCCTCGGCCCCGTGCTCGCCGAGCGCCAGGTCGGCACGAATCTCCCACCGCCGCACCCGCTCAAACGCCAGCGCATCAGCCAGGCGTTCCACACCGGCATCAAGGCGATTGACACCTTCATCCCCTGCGGCCGCGGTCAGCGCTTGGGCATCTTCGCCGGCAGCGGCGTGGGCAAATCCACCTTGCTGGGCATGATGGCCAGCCAGGCCGAGGCGGATGTGAACGTCATCGCGCTCATCGGTGAGCGTGGTCGCGAGGTGCGCGAGTTTCTGGAGAAGGACCTCGATGAAGCGGGGCGGAAGAAGTCCGTCATCATCGTCGCCACCTCGAACCAACCCGCGCTGGCGCGGCTCAAAGGCGCGTTCCTGGCGATGGCCGTGGCCGAGTTCTTCCGCGACGCGGGGCAGAACGTGATGCTGATGATGGACTCGGTCACGCGCTTTGCGATGGCGCAGCGCGAGATTGGCCTGGCCGTCGGCGAGCCGCCCGCCACGCGCGGTTACACGCCGAGCGTCTTCTCGCTGTTGCCCCAGTTGCTCGAGCGCGCGGGCACCGGCGAGCGGGGCAGCATCACCGGCCTGTTCACCGTGCTGGTCGAGGCGGACGACATGAACGACCCCATCGCGGACGCGGTGCGCTCCATCCTCGACGGCCACATCGTGATGACGCGCGAGCTGGCGACCCAGAACCATTACCCGGCGATTGACGTGCTGGAGAGCGTGAGCCGCCTGGTGCGCGACCTCCAGACGCCGGAGCAGTTGGCGCTGACGGGCCGCGCCCGCGAAAGCCTGGCGGTGTATCGGCGGAATCAGGATTTGATTTCCATCGGCGCCTATCCGCAGGGGAGCAACGCGCAGATTGACCAGGCCATCCGGCAGCGCGAGCCGCTGGCATCGTTTTTGCGACAGCAAGTGGGGCAGGGCTTTTCTGCCGCCCAGAGCTGGGACTCGCTTGGGCGGGTGATGAACAGCCCCGAACCGGCGAAAGCCTCAATGAAATCAACGGTCAACCCAGTGAAAGCCTGAACCATGAAAGCCTTCAAATTCACCCTCGAAGCCGTCCGCACCCTGCGGTCACGGCAGGAAAAAATTGCCCTGGAGCAATACGGCAAGGCCGTGCAAACCCGCGAGCAGGCGACCGCGCTCCTGTGGAAAACCCGCAGCGAGTTGGAGCAAATCTTCGTCGAGCGCCGGGCGAAGGCGGACGGCACCGTGGCCGCCGACCTCGCCAAGCTGGAGCAGTGGTCGGGCGAAGTGGCGACGCGAGAGAAGGAGTGTTTGCAGACTGTCCAGCTCGCCGCCAAGCGCGTGGAGACGACCTGGGAGGAACTGCTCTTCGCACGCAAGGAACGGGAGATCGTGGAGAAATATCTCGACCACCAGCGCGAGCGCTACGACCGCGCGCTGGACCGGGAGGAGCAGAAGTCACTGGATGAACTGGCGAACCGCCCCGCCGCGTTCGCCGCGCTGACGCCCAACTTCGCCTGGAATTAACCGCTTGTGAAAGCGCTGGAATCCAATTGGCTCGTGCTTGGCCTCATCGGGATGCTGGCGTATCTCGGCACGACGTTCGCCTTCATGCGCGGGCTGGAGGTGCACCCCCACGCCGCGCCGGAGGAGGCCCCGGGGCCGGTGATGAACACCACCGGCCCCTCCTGGGATTTCAGCAATCCGGAGCTGGACCAGCTCATCGCCGACCTCAAACGCGAGCGTGAGCAACTCGGCGAGAAAGAGAAGCAACTCGAGGAATTCGCCGCGCGGCTCCAGGCCGAGAAATCAGAAATCACGCGGGCCACCAATGTCGTGAACCAGTTGCAGCGCGAGTTCGACGCGGCCGTGAAGAAGCTGCGCGACGAGCAGCTCCGACTCACTGAGGACGAGCAGGTGAACCTCAAGAAACTTGCGAAGCTCTACACCACGATGACACCCGAGGGGGCCGCTGTGGTGCTGAAGGAAGCGCCAGATGACACGGTCGTGAAGCTGCTCGCGGTGATGAGGGAGACGGAGCTTGGGCCCATCCTTGAGTTGATGAGCAAGCCGACCAGCGCCGACGCCAAGCGCGTCGCGTTGCTCACCGACCGTTACCGACTGCTCCAGTTCCGCACGAACACCCTCAGCCGCCCGACTGCCCCATGACGGTCGTCGCCTCGCATGCGTCGGCTGTCCTCGCGCCCGCTCCGGCGGACGGGGTCGGGGCCACACCCAGCGGCGCGGCGGGAGCAGACTTCGCCAGCGTGTTGAATGGGTTGGCTGCGAACGCTGAGGCGAGTAGCGAGGCTAGTGCGGAAAGGGAGTCAGAGTCGCAGTCGCCGGCGACCGCTGCGTCGCGCGGGACCGAGGATACCAATCCGCCGCCCGACGCGTTCTTGCTGGCCAGCCTTGCGCAACTCTGGCTGCCGGCTGCTCCGCAACTGCCCACTGAACCGCCGCCACCTACCAGTGCTGCCAACGCCGAGCGCCTCTCCAGCGAAACTGGGAGCCTGCCGGCCGAGGCGGGTGATCTTCCGCGCGGGACCATCGCTGAATCTGCGCCGGCAGCTTGGGCGCTCCAGGAACTCGGCGGCGGGGTGAGGACACCCCGCCCTACCAGCGTAGATGCCGGGGCTGACCTTGCGGAGAGTCTGGCCGTGAGTTCTCTCGCAGCGGCAGGGGACTTGGCAGAAGGAGAACAGCCGGTGGTTCCAATGACTTTCCAAGACGCACGCTCCGGGGTGTCCGCACACACGACGGAAGCGGTGCCGGTTCCAGCGGCCAGCGCAGGCCAGCAGCCGCTCGACGCGAAGGTGAGCCGCGAACTTCCGTTCACGCCGCCCACGGCGGCCAGCGTCCCGCCCCTCGCGTCCGGTCGGTCGGCGGACGGCGCAATGACGGCCCCTACTACGGCGGCCATTTCCCAAATCGTCACCTCGGAGAGCGGGAGGGCGACGGAAACGCGAACGCCCTTGGCCCGCCGTTTCACTTCGGCTGCGGAGATGTTGTTCACGGCGGTGCCGGAGCCGGGCGAGCCGGCCCTCACTGCGGGCGCCGCTTCGCTTGCTGGCACAAGCACTGCTGAACACGGTGACGAAGTGAAGCAGGGCACCGAACAGAAACAATTTGCCGAGGCCGCCGCGCAAACACTGCCGCCGGAACTCGCCGCAGCCGCTGCGACTGCGCGACGCGGTGGCGCACGTTCGGTGCCGGTGGACGGCGGCTCGGCGGACTCCCACGCGATTTCGGCCGCGACGTTCGGCTCGCTGCTGACGCTCCCGCCATCGGGCTACTTTGGTCTGCACGAGCTGGTCGAGTTGCCGGCTCCGAGCGGGCCAACCGCGTCGTCGCCACCCGAGTTGACGCAAGCCGGCGTGTTGCGGCATGTCACCGAGTTGCGCTGCTCGGGCGCGACCGAACTGGCCGTGGTGCTCAAGCCTGACGCGGACACGCAGCTCGCGCTGCGACTGACTTTCAACCGCAACGGCGAAGTGGCCGTGCAGGCCCGGTGCGAACAGGGCGATGCGCAGGCGCTCACCGCGAACTGGGGCGATCTACGCCACGCGCTCGCGCAGCAAGGCGTGCGGCTCGGCGCACTGGAATTTTCCCCGGACTACCCTCCGGAAACCTTTACCCCCCAAGCCGGCAACGGCGGGCCTTCACCCGATGGCCAGCCGTCCTCGCAACGCCCCGGACAACCGTGGCCAGAGACGCTGGACGACCTGCCCCTCGTTGGCTCGCAGACCGAGTCACCGAGGCGGCGGGCCGCCCAGCGGATGCCGGCGGGACGGGGACGGGGTTGGGAATCGTGGGCTTGAACTTATGAGTGTCTCCGCCATCACCGCCGCCAGTTCTGCCACTGACACCGCGCCGGCCGCCGCGCCCCGCGTGCCGCAGAAGACTTTGGGTCAGGATGATTTTTTGAAACTGCTTATGGCGCAGTTCACGGCGCAGGACCCGATGGAGCCCATGAAGGACACGGCGTTCATTGCGCAGATGGCGCAGTTCACGACGCTGGAGCAATCCAAATCCATGACGGCGGACATCGCGGCGCTGCGGGGGCAGCAACAGATTTTGCAGGCGAACGGAATGCTCGGGCGCTCCGTGGCCGTGCAAGTGGACGGCGGGCTGGTGGCGCAAGGCACCGTGACCGCCGTGCAGATGGAGGCAGGGACGCCCAAGATCGTGGTCAACGGCCAGCCGTATGACCTGAGCCGGGTGCTCAGTATCACGGCGGTCACCAACTAACCTCCCAGCCATCCTATGATTCGTTCCCTCTACTCGGGCGTCACCGGCATCCAGCAATTCCAAGAGCGCCTCGATGTCATCGCCAACAACATCGCCAACGTGAACACCACGGCCTTCAAGTCCGCGCGCGTGAACTTCGCGGACTCGTTCAGCCAGACGTTGCGCACCAGCGCGGCGGGCGGGGCCAGCGCCAGCGGGCAGGCAGCGCTCCAGGTCGGCACCGGCGTCAACACCGCGGCCATCCAGAACCTCTTTGGCCAGGGCGCGATTTCCCGCACGGGCAATGCGACGGACCTAGCCATCTCCGGCCAGGGCTTCTTCACCGTGCGGGATGTGGTCAGCGGCAGCGTCTTTGCCACGCGCGCCGGTGAGTTTCACACGGACGCCAACGGCTACATCGTCACGGACAAAGGCATGCGGGCGCAGGGCTACGTCGACGCGGGGCGGACGACGCAGGGCGACCTGAAGATCGACATGACGGGCGCGCCCCTGACCTCGGCGGCCGGCGCGACGGTGGCCTCGTATGCGATTGACCAGACCGGCAAGATCAACGTGCGGCTCTCGGACGGCTCGGAGTTTGTGCGCGGGCAGGTGCTCCTCCAGAATTTCAGCGACCCGGAGGTGCTCACGAAGCAGGGCGACAACCTTTACTCCGGCCTGAGTTCCGCCGGCCCGCTGGGCACACCGCTTTCGCCGGGCAGCAGTGGCCTGGGCAAGCTGGAGGCGGGTGCACTCGAACTCTCGAACGTGGACCTCGCCAACGAGTTCACCTCGCTCATCACCACGCAGCGCGCCTTCCAGGCGAACGCCCGGGTCATCACCACCAGTGACGAAGTGCTGCAGGAGTTGGTGAACTTGAAACGCTAACCCGCACTGATTATGGCCGACGCTCCCAAAGATCCCGCCGCCGCCCCTGCCAAGGGCGGGGCCGCCGCCTGGCTGCCGCTCATCGTGATGGTCGTGGGCATGCCCGTGATGGCCTTCGCGATGACGAATTACTTGCTGCTGCCGAAGTTGAAGGCCGAGCTGGCGGCCGGAGCCGCGCACAAGGAACCGGCCGAAGGGGAGGCCCCCGAGGCCGGGGCGGAGAAAGCCGAGGCCCACGGGGCCAAGCCCGCGGCCAAGGCCGAAGGCGGCCATGGCGACAAGGAAGCCAAAGGCAGCAAGAACAGCGCGCGGCACACCTTTCAGTTGAGCAAGGTGCTGGTGAACGTGTCCGGCTCGGCTGGTGCGCGCTACCTCATCGCTAACTACACGCTGGTCGGCAGCGCCGCAGATTTTAAAGCCAAGCTGGACGACCGCAAAGACCAGTTGCTCGACGTGGCCATCGGTGTGATGGGCACCAAGACCATCGCCGACCTGGAGAAGCCCGGCGCGCGGAACCTCATCCGCAGCGAGCTGATGGCCGCGTGGAACAACGCGCTCGGCGGCAACGTGGTGAAGGAAATTTACATCACCGAGTTTGCCATTCAGTGACCGCTCCTCATGGACTCTGCCACCACCATCAGCGACAGCGTACCGTTCGACTTTCGGCAGGGCAGGATGCTCTCGGAGCGGCAGAAGCGCTTCCTCCGCCAGCGCCACGAAG
>JAYTIO010000577.1:0-1767 GCA_043731805.1 Pedosphaera sp.
CCCATGGCCCTCCGCCGCCACACCGTCGCCGTGCTCATCAGCGACCGCTTCCAGACGCTCAACCCAATGCACGCCTTCCAGCAGAGCGTCCACGTCGTCGTCAACAAGGCCGACCTCAGCAGCCTCGGCGGCATCGTCACGAAGGCCGTCAGCGACAACGACCTCTTCCTCCACAGCTACCGCGAAGTCCAGGCCGCCGCCAAGCAGGGCAAGATTTGAACCCCAGCTCCGAAATGGAATGGCCGCGAAAGAGCACAAAGGACACAGAGAAACTGGTGCGTGGTCGGCTTACGCCTGTGGAGTCCCTCATCAGCCGGATGCTTTCGTCGAGCATCGGTTTCAGTTCTGTAGCGCTTCGCTTTGCGCTCTTTGCGCCATTTCGTGGCAAAATCAACGGTGGTTTCCGGGTTGAACGCCTTACCTCCCGCTGCGTCAGAAGGTGCGCTTGCATCCTGAACTGCGCATGAAATTGAAGGTCTGGCTTTGGTTGCTCCTGCTGGCAAGTGGCCTCACCGCCCCCGCCGCCGACTACCGCGACTTCGACCAACCGCCGCACGACTACTGGAAGCGCACGCCCACGGACCGCTTCAGCCGCTGGCTCACCAATCTCCACGCCGGTCGCATCACGCTCGACCACTCCAGCGAGAAGGCCTTCGTCGCCAGCGTTCTCAAGTCCCTCGACATCCCCGCGTCGTCGCAGATGCTGCTCTTCTCCACCACCAGTCTGCAACTCAGCCTCATCTCCCCGCGCAGCCCCCGCGCGCTCTACTTCAACGAGGACATCCACCTCGGCTACGTCGTGAACGGGAAAATCGAAATCGTCTCCGTGGACCCCGACCTTGGAGCCGTCTTCTACATCTTCGACATCCCCCGCAACGGCCAGCCCCCGCGCCCCGAACGCGCCACCCGCTGCATGAACTGCCACGCCCGCGAAGACACCGGCTACGTCCCCGGCCTCGTCGTCAAATCCGTCATCCCCGGCCCCACCGGTGGCAGCCTCGAATCCTTCCGCCAGGAACAATCCGGCCACGGCATCCCCCTCAACCAACGCTTCGGCGGTTGGTATCTCACCGGCACCGGCGGCTTCACCAATCACCTCGCCAACTTCTACGGCCAGTCCACCCCGCAAGGCATCCTCCGCCGTCCCATCCCGCCCGGCACCACCTTCAACTACGACCGCTACCTCACCCCCAGCAGCGACCTCCTCCCACAGCTCCTCCACGAGCACCAAATCGGCTTTGTGAACCGCGCCGTCGAAGCCACCTACCGCACCCGCACCGCCCTGGCGGAAGGCCAAGGCAAACTTAGCCCGACCGACGCCGCCCAACTCGACCAACAAGCCCGCGCCCTCACCCGCTACCTGCTCTTCGCCGACGAAGTGCCGCTCCCCCCCGGCGGCGTCGCCGGCACGCCCGAGTTCAAAGCCGACTTCGCCAGCGTCCGCCGCCTCGGACCCGGCGACGCCTCCCTCAAAGACTTCGACCTGCGCACGCGCCTCTTCCAGCACCGGTGCAGCTACATGATCTACAGCCTCGCCTTCCAAGGCCTGCCCCCTGAAATGAAATCCCGCGTCTTCACCCGCCTCGCCCAAGCCCTCGACCCCGCCAAACCCGACAAGGAATACGCCTACCTGCCTGCCGCCGAGAAGCAAACCCTCCGCGGCATCCTGAAGGCCACGCTCCCCGAGCTACCGAAGGCGTGGTGAACGATTCCCTGGACGCACCGCCTCCGTATTCCGAGTTCAGTCAGCAGCTTTCATCTTTCCGG
>JAYTIO010000578.1:0-11286 GCA_043731805.1 Pedosphaera sp.
CGAAGCGCGCCGGCGACACCGCGCGGCTGAACGTCATCGCGCCGCCCAAGCGCGGGAGCTTCGCCGGTTTCCGGGAAGGCAGTGTGCCGGTGAAATTGAAATGAGCGCGCCCACCACCCCGATGATTGAGGTCGAGAACCTCACCAAGCGCTACGGCGGCCGCGCGGCGGTGCGCGACCTTTCCTTCACCGTGCAGCGCGGCGAGATCGTCGGCTTCCTCGGCCAGAACGGCGCAGGCAAAACCACCACGATGCGGATGTTGTCCTGCTTCATGCCCGCGACCTCCGGCACCGCCCGCGTGGCGGGCTTCGATGTCTTCACCCAGGCCGACGAGGTGCGCCGCCGCATCGGCTACATGCCCGAGGGCAACCCGCTCCACTTGGAAATGCGCGTGCGCGAATACCTCAAGTTTCGCGCCCGGCTCAAGGGCTTGAGCGCCGGCCGCAGCCGTGACCGCGTGGACATCGTCACCGAGCAGTGCGGCCTGGGCGACGTGGCGAACAAGGTCATCGGCACCCTTTCCGGAGGCTACCGCCAGCGGGTCGGGCTCGCCGACGCGCTCGTCCACGAGCCGGAGTTAATCCTCCTCGACGAGCCGACCAAGAACCTCGACGCGCACCTCACCCGCGCCGTCCGCCAGCTCATCAAGGACGTGAGCAAGGACCGCACGGTCTTCATCTCGTCGCACCTGTTGCCCGAGGTGGAGCTGACCTGCACGCGCGTCATCATCATCCATCAGGGGGCCATCCGGGAGAGCGGCACGTTGGACGAGTTGCAGCGCAAGATGAGCGCGGGCCAGCAAGTCATCGCCGAGCTGTCCGGGCCGGTGCCCGACTTGCGCGAAGCCTGGGAGCACATGGCCGAGGTGGAGCACTTCGACATCGCCGCCGCTGAGGGCAACTTCCACCGCTGCTCGCTCACCCCCCGCGCCGGCGTGGACCTGCGCCCGCAGATTTTCGAGCTGGCGAAGGCCCGCGGCTGGCAGCTCCGCGAGTTGACCCGCACGCGCCACTCGCTCGAAGACATCTTCGTCCATGTGACGAAGAAGGAGCAGGAGGAAGGCTGATATGAACGGAATTGCGAATTGCGAATTGCGAATTGCGAATTTCCCGCACGCACCTTCCATGTCCGAGTGGCGGCGTCTTCATTCTTCACTCTTCACTCTTCATTCTTAATTCGTGCAACCCTTCCTCACGCTCGTCCGCCGCGAACTCGGGAGCTGCTACGTCTCGCTCATCGGCTACGTCATCGTCGCCGCCGTGCAGTTCCTGCTGGGGTTGAGCTTCGTCATCGTGCTGCGGGCGCTGGTGAACAAACCCTTCGACATGCCCGTGACGGAGGCGTTCTTCAACAACGGCCTCTTCTGGCTCGTGATGCTGCTCGCGCCGCCACTCATCACCATGCGCACCTTCGCGCAGGAAAAATACTCCGGCACCTACGAGACCCTGATGACCGCGCCCGTCGGCGACCTCCAGGTGGTGCTGGCGAAGTTCGCCGGCGCGCTGTGCTTCTTCATGTCCGCGTGGCTGCCGCTGCTGGCCTATCCCTTCCTGCTCAAGCGCTTTTCCGTGGACCTCTCGGTAGTGGACACCGGCGCGGTGGGCGGCACGTTCATCGGCATCTTCCTCTTCGGGTCGCTCTACATCTCGCTCGGCTGCTTCGCGTCGTCCCTCACGCGGAGCCAGATCATCGCCGCGATGAACGCCGTCGTGCTGGGCCTCGGCCTCTATCTGTTGAGCTACCTCACCTTCATCATCCCGCCCAAGCCCGGCTGGCAATCCGCCCTCCTCCAGCACGTCTCGATGATCGAGCACATGAGGGACTTCACGCGCGGCATCGTGGACACCCGGCAAGCCGTCTTCTACCTGAGCCTCACCGCGCTGTTCCTCTTCCTCACGCTCAAGGTCGTGGAAAGTCGGAGATGGAAATGAAACCAATGCCGAAGCATGAACGACGAATGATGAATGACGAAGGGCCGCCCCTCGGGCCAACTCTTAACTCTTAACTCTTAACTCTTCCTTGTCCCCCACCCCCAGCTTCTCCGCTGCCCGCAAGTTCGGCGCGGGCTTCGGCGTGCTCGTCGGCGTCGTGGCCTTCGTCGCCATCGTGGTGATGGTGAACTTCCTCGCCGCCCGGAATTTCCAGCGCGTCTCGCTCTCGCAGGACCGCGTGCCGCCGCTCGCGCCCGTCACGCTGCAAGTCCTCGCCGCCCTCACCAACGACCTTCAGGTCACGCTCTACTTCGACCCCGACGAGACCCTCTACGCCCACATCCTCCAGACTCTCCGCCAATACGCCAACGCCAGCCCGCGCGTCAAAATCTCCACCGTCAACTACCTCACCGAACCCGCCGAGGCCGAGCGCGCCAAGGCCGCCTACAAGCTTCCGCCCAACGTGAAGGATGTCATCATCTTCGCCATCGGCGAGCGCAGCCGCCTCGTCCGCCAAGCCGAACTGTCCGAATACGACACCCGCGACTTGCTCGCCGGGAAGAGCCAGAACGTGAAGCGCAAGTCCTTCACCGGCGAATCCCACTTCACCTCCGCCATCCTCACGCTCATGGAGAGCCGCAAGCTCAACGCCTATTACCTCATCGGCCACAAGGAGCACGA
Organism: Pedosphaera sp.; assembly: GCA_043731805.1. GTDB lineage: Bacteria > Verrucomicrobiota > Verrucomicrobiia > Limisphaerales > SXTU01 > SXTU01. The sequence continues at coordinate 2,613 of JAYTIO010000578.1, forward strand.
CCCGCGCTCCGCCGGCACCCTCACCGGCTACGGCAAGTTCATCGAGTTGCTCCAGCGCGACAACGGCATGACGCCCTTCGAGTTGACGTTGTCCGGCACCAACGAAGTCCCTGCCGATTGCAGCGTGCTCCTCCTCGCCGGCCCCTTCACCCCGCTGCACCCCGACGAGCTCAACCAGGTGAACAACTATCTCAACCGTGGCGGGCGCGCGCTCTTCCTCCTGCCGCAGAACAGCAACGCGAACCTCGAACTCCTCCTCCGCACCTGGGGCGTCGAGCTGGGCGACGACTTCGTGACCGACGGCGCGGGCAGCCGCTCCGAGAGCTTCGTCATCCTGAACAACTACGGGGAGCACGAGATAGTCCGGCCCTTCGGCCCCACGCAGAACGGCCTCGTTCTCGCCACGCCGCGCTCCGTCACGCCGCGTTCGCCCACCGGCCAAGGCTCCGACGCGCCGCAGGTCCGCGCACTCGTCAGCACCACGCCCGCCGGCAAGGCCATCGGCAACCGCCGCAGCCGCCAGTTCGACCCGCGCGAGGACAAGGCCGGCGTCATCCCTGTCGCCGTGGCCGTCGAGCGCGGCGGTTTGCGCAGTGTGGAAGGCGGCTCCACCCGGATCGTTGTCGTGGGCGATTCCTTCTTCCTCGATAACACGATGCTGGAAAACTCGGTGAACCGGGACTTCGCCGCCAACGCCATCAACTGGCTCGTGGACCGCCCCAAGCTCGTCGGCATCGCCGCCCGCCCGGTGAGCGAATACACTTTCCTCATGTCCGACGCGCAGATGCGCAACGTGAACTGGATACTGCTCGTCGGCGTGCCCGGCAGCGTCCTCGCGCTCGGGCTGCTGGTCTGGTGGAGGAGGCAGATGTGAAGTCCTTTCAAACAGTAATCAGATCGGGCCGCTGCGTGACCGCGCTGCGCACCGGCCACCTTCCCCTGCCCCGGAGCGCGGCTGTTCCAGCCGCAGCAACGTCCTTTCGCCCCAAACCTCACCTTCCATCCCAACCCGCTTGTGCCGACGCAGCTTGCTGCGGCTGGGACAGCCGCGCTCCGTGAACTCCTCCCAAACCAAATGGCTCGTCGGCCTCGCGTGCGCGCTCCTCGCGTTCATCACCATCACCGAGCTGCGCCGCCCCGGCCCGCCGCCGTCGCCCACCGCCGAGGCTTTGGTCCCGCGCCTGCGCCCCGCCACCGTCACGCGCATTGAGTTCAGCCGCTCGAACGTCACCGTCCGCGCCGAGTTCGACAACGGCCAGTGGCAGCTCACCGCACCGCTGAACTACCCGGCGAACTCGCTCCTGCTAAAAACCTTCCTCGACGTCTGCTCGCGCCTCAAGCCGCAGCTCCTCATCCCTGTCACCGCCGCCACTTCCCCCGCTGACTTCGGCCTCCAGCCGCCGCAGGCCACGCTCCTCTTCCAGCAAGGCGGCGCGCCCATCGAGCTGCGCATCGGCAAGCCCACGCCGGTCAAGGGCCAGCTTTACGTCCAGGTCGCCGGCGCGAATCACATCGCCGTCACCGACGTGGCGTTGACCGAGTTCCTCCCCCGCGTCGCTGACGACTGGCGCGACCGCCGCTTCCTCGCGCTGACGAACGTAAAGTTCGACCGCCTCCGCGTCCGCACCGGCGCGCGCGACCTCACGTTGCAACGCGGGACCAACCAGCTCTGGCGCATCACCCTGCCCACCCCGCCCAAGCGCGCCGACACCCAGCGCATCGAGGAACTTCTCACCGCGCTCCTCGACTGGCCCGTCGCCCAGTTCCTCAGCGACGACCCGCGTGCCGACTTGGAAACCTACGGCCTGCAAGCCCCCGAGTCCGAACTCGCCTTCGGCCAGGGCACCAACGACACGCTGGTCGTGCAGTTCGGCCACAGCCCGACCAACCAGCCCGCGCTCGTCTTCGCCCGCAGCCTCGCCACCACGAACGTCATGCTCGTCCCGCGCACGCTGCTCGACACCTTGCACGCCGACTACTGGGAGTTCTCCGAGCACCGGCTCTTAGACGCGCTGCCCGCCGGAGCCGTGGACATGCTCCAGGTGGAGGGCAAAGAGAAGTTCACCCTCCGCCTCCAGACCAACGCCGCCACGAACCTCGTCTGGGTGGCCGACGACGCGCTCAAGACCACGATGGACCCGCTGCTGCTGATGAGCTTCTCCAACAACCTCATCACCCTCGCCGCCGTGGAGCTGGCCAAGGAAGTCGTCACCGACTTCGCGCCCTACGGCCTCGACGCCCGCGCGCGCCGCATCAGCCTGTTCAAGGCCGGCACCAACGCCACCGGCGGGCTGACGAACACGCTCGTGGCGCGACTCGAGTTCGGCAGCGGCAAGGTGGACAGCCTCTTCGCCCGCCGCCACGACGAGAGCGCCGTCTATGTCGTCCCGCGCGGCGACGTGGACCGCCTCGCGTGGTCGCTCCACCAGATTCAGGACCGCACCGTGTGGAGCTTCACCTCGAACCAAGTCGCCGCCGTCGTGGTGAACTTCGATGGCGAGACGCGCCGCCTCACGCGCGCGTCGAACGGCCGCTGGTCCGAAGGCGCGGAGCCGGCGGACGACCTCAAGAACGTCGCGCTGGAGGAAACCCTGTTCCGCCTCGGCCAGTTGCGCGCCGAGCAGTGGACCTATCTCGGGGCCGACCGACTGCCGCTCTACGGCATTGGCGCGGACAGTCGGCGCATCACCGTGGAACTCACCGGCTCGCCCGGGCGGACGAATACCATGCAGTTCGGCACTGCGCCGTCGCGCCGGAACCCCTACGCCGCCGTGACCGACCCGCGCACCGGCCAACCGCTGATCTTCGAGTTCCCGCGTTCGCTCTTCCTCGACTATGTGGCGCAATACTTGGGGCGACAGTAACGCGCCGCTGACTTGTAGAACTGTGATGAAACTGGATGCGCCCTCGGCTCTCCGCGCGCAACCGCCTGCTCGCCGAGCCGGCGCCGAGGTCGCGGAGTGTCTGGATTGCGGCGGCTTCAGCACCGCTTTTGGCGTCGTCCCTGCGCCCCGCACGCTCCCGACAGCGGCGCTAAAGACGCCACACTCCAACCGCTTCGCGACTCCTCCCCCCGTTGGCCCAGCCCGGCCCTCCACTTTCCCCTGTGAGCCAGCCTAAGCCCGAGCGCAAACCGTGGACCTTCTGGCGCGTCTGCCGCGTTGGGTTCCGCTGCGTCCGCATCGTGGCGTGGCTGCTCGTGCTCGCGGTGCTGGTGGCATTCATCTGGTTCAACCAAGTCGGCGTGCCCGACGTCGTGAAACGCCCCGTGCTCGCCGAGCTGAAGGCGCGCGGCTTCCACCTCGAGTTCAAGCGCCTGCGCTGGCTGTGGTTCCGCGGCCTGGTGGCGGAAGGCATCACGGTGGACAAGTCCGGCGATAGCGCTGGTCCGCACTTCTCCGTCGGCGAAGTCGAGGTCCAGCTCGACCTGGAGGCGCTCCGCCAACGGCAGTTTCGCGTCACCGGCGTCGCCCTGCGGCAAGGCGCGCTGTCGTGGACCGTCGCCGCCACCAACCTCCCGCCGCACACCCTCACCGTCACCAACCTCGCCACCGCCCTGCACTTCCTCCCTGGCGACGTGTGGGAACTCCCGCAGCTCACCGCGAGCGTGCAAGGCATCCAGATGAAGGTCAGCGCCATCGTGACCAACGTCACCGCGCTGCGTAAGCCACCGTCAAAAAACACCGGCCCCGTCCCGCCCGCCACCCGCCCGCCCCAGCCCGGAGCCGAGGCCATCCTCCACCAAGTGCTCACCGAACTGGCCCGCGTGCAGTTCGTGTCGCCGCCAGAAATCGAGCTGACCCTGCGCGCCGATGCCCGGCTGGAGCGCGGCCTGCAAGCCGACTTGAAGGTGAAGGCGCTCGACGTGCGCACGCCGTGGGGCGGCGGCCGCAACGCCAGTTTCACCGCGAAGATTGTCCAGCCGCCCGGCACCAACGGCACCGCCACCGCCGACTTCCGCCTCGAAGCCGAACGCCTCCGCACTGCGACGAACCTCAACGTCAGCGCTGAAAACCTGCTCCTCACCGCGCGGCTCAACCGCCAGTCCGCGCGCACCAACGACTGGGACGCGACGTGGGAGGTCACGCTGCGCGACGGCAAGTCGCCGTGGGCCGAGACCGCCACGTTGCGCCTCACGGGCCAGACCGCGCCGCGCCCGCTCGCGCCCGACGAGTTGCGCGCCAGCCTCACGCTGCACACTACCGCGTTGAAGTCCGAGTGGGCGCAACTCGCGGAAGGCCGGCTGTCCGGCCACGCGACCTTCGCCCCCGCGCGCAAGGAACTGCTCGCCGCCGCCGCCGAGGCCCAACTCACCGCGCCCACGACGAAGTGGGGCGAGGCGAAGCAATTGAAACTCTCCGCCACCGTGTCGCGGGTCGCCCTGCCCGGGCGCACCAACGCGCCGCCGCACTGGGGCTTCTGGACCAACCTCGCGCCGTGGCAGATTGAAACTTCCATCGCCCTCGACGGCGTGAAGTCAGAGCTGAAGGCCCTCGAACTCGCCCAGTTCAACCTCGCCGCACACTGGCACGCGCCCCACCTCAGCATCACCAACCTCCACGCCGCCCTCTACGGCGGCGCGCTGGACACGCACGCCCAACTCGATGTCGAGACCCGCCGCGTCGCCGCCACCGGAGCGTTCGACTTCGATGTCTATCGCATCCAGCACCTGCTCGACGCGAACACGCAGCGCGAGCTGGCCAACTTCAAGTTCGCCGCGCCGCCCAAGGCCCGGGCCAGCGTGGCACTCGTCCTGCCCGCGTGGACGAACCGTGCGCCCGATTGGAAGCCCGTCGGCGAGTCCGTCACGCTCGCCGCGCGCGTCGAAGCGCCCGCCGGCGGCTATCGCGGCGCGACCTTCCTCGAAGCGAACTCGGACCTGACGCTCACGAACGGCGTGCTGCGCCTGCCCAACCTCTGGGCGCGTCGGCCCGAGGGCGAAGCGCGCCTCATCTACATGGTGAACCCGCAGACGCGGCAGTTCCACTGGCAGGTCCGCGCCAACTGCTTCCCCGCCGCCATCGAGTCACTGCTCGAACGCCCCGAGGACAAACGCATCCTCACCAACTTCACCTTCACCGTCCCGCCCCACGTCGAGGGCGACATCTGGGGCCGCTGGCGCGCGCGCGAGGAGAATGGTTTCCGCGCGACGGTGGCAGTGACGAACTTCACGCTGCGCGGCGAGCAGGTGGATGAGTTCCGTGGCGCGGTCAACTTCACCAACGACCACTTCGCCATCACCAACGTCTTCGCCCGCCAAGGCGCGGGCGTCATCACCGCGCCGGACGTGCGAATTGAGGCAGTGCAGCAGCGCCTCTGGGTGACGAACGCGCACAGCACGTTCGACCCCTACTCCTTCACCCGCATCATCGGCCCGCAGACGGCGAAGGCCGTGCTGGCCTATCAGTTCAGCAACGCGCCGACGGTCCGCGTCCATGGCGAGATTCCCTTCCGCGAGAGCGAGACGACGGACCTGCACTTCGACATTGAGGGCGGGCCGTTCCGCTGGTCCTTCTTCCACCTGCCGCAAGTCACGGCGCAATTGCACTGGGTGACGAACCGGCTCGTCATCACGAACCTGGACGGCACGTTCCACGGCGGGCGGCTGGTGGGCGGGCTGAACTTCGACTTCACCCCGAAGAGCAGCGCGGACTTCGGCTTCAACCTCGCCTTCACCAACGCGAGCTTGCCCAGCTTCATCGCCGACGTGAGCGGCAAGCCCAACAAGCTGGAAGGCACTGTCGCCGGAGCCGTCACCGTCACGAACGCGAACACCGCGAACTGGCAGAGCTGGCAGGGCTACGGCCACGTGCGGCTCGCGGACGGATTGCTCTGGGACATTCCCATCTTCGGGCTGTTCTCCCCGGTGCTCAACGCGGTGAGCAAGGACCTCGGGAGCAGCCGGGCGAAGGAGGCGAAGGGCACGTTCATCGTCACCAACAGCGTCATCTACACGAAGAACTTGTCGATCAACTCGCCGCCCGCGCACCTGCACTACGACGGCACGGTGGACTTCGTGGGCAACGTGAACGCGAACATCGAGGCCGAACTGTTCCGCGACACCTTCCTCGTCGGTCCGCTCATCAGTCTGCTCACCACGCCGATGACGAAGGTCTTCGAGTATCGCGTGACCGGCTCGCTGGCGAACCCGAAGAGCGAGCCGCGCTTCATCCCGAAGTTCCTCCTGCTGCCGCTGCGCCCCTTCCAAACCATCCGCGAGTTCCTCACGCCGGAGAAGCCGTGAAGCCGCCGCCCGTTGGCTGCGCTGGCCTCCACCGGAGGTTGTTGGATGAAACCTGAAAACTCTCCCGCCACTCCGCGTCTGACTCCCCGTGATTTCCCAGCGTCTGCTGCCCTGCTTGTCGCTCTCCCTCGCCGGAGCGGTTTCCCTCTGCGCCGCCACGCCGGAGGAAGGCGTCGCCTTCTTCGAGAAGCGCATCCGGCCGTTACTCGCCGAGCATTGCTACGAGTGCCACAGCGCCAGCGCGAAGAAGACCAAGGGCAACCTCCGCCTCGACTCGCGCGACGGCTGGGCCAAGGGCGGCGACTCCGGCCCAGCGCTCGTTCCCGGTAAGCCCGACGACAGCCTGCTCATCAAAGGCGTCCGCCACTGGGACAAGGACTTCAAGATGCCGCCGGACACCCGGCTCTCCCCCGCGCTCGTCGCCGACCTCATCGAGTGGGTGAAGCTCGGCGCGCCCGACCCGCGCACCAACGCCCCCGCGCTCGGGGCCACCGCCCCGACCAAATCCGCCTATGGCATCAGCGTCGAGGAAGGCCGCAAGCACTGGGCCTATCAACCGGTGAAAGCCCAGCCGCTCCCAAAGCTGAAAGACAAAGCCTGGCCGCGCAACGACGTGGACCACTTCACCCTCGCCCGTATGGAGAAGGCCGGCGTCACGCCCGCGCCCGACGCCGACCCGCGCACCTTGATTCGCCGCCTCACCTTCGACCTCACTGGCCTCCCGCCGACGCCCGAGGAAACCGAAGCGTTCGTTCACGCCTGTTCCCCAATCGGCAATCGGCAATCGGCAATCGGCAATGCAGTTGACCGCCTCCTCGCCTCCCCCCACTACGGGGAGCGCTGGGGCCGCCACTGGCTCGACGTCGTCCGCTACGCCGACACCTGCGGCAACGCCTCCGACTACCCCGTCCCGCAGGCCTACAAGTATCGTAACTATGTCATCAAAGCCTTCAACGAAGACAAGCCCTACGACCGCTTCATCCGCGAGCAACTCGCCGGCGACCTGATAAACTCAAAACTCGAAACCCAGAACCCAGAACTCCTCGTCGCTCCCGGCTACCTCGCCATCGCCCGCCACTTCGGCGGCGGCGGCGGCGAGAAGCACCTCACCATCGAGGACGCCATCGAGAACACCGGCCGTGCCTTCCTCGGCCTCTCGCTCAGTTGTGCGCGCTGTCACGACCACAAGTTCGACCCCCTGCCGCAGACCGATTACTACGCGCTCTACGGCATCTTCAGCAGCACGACCTTCCCCCACCCCGGCAGCGAGGGCATGAACCGCCCGAAGGACCTCGTCCCGCTTGTCGCCAAGGCCGAACTGGAGTCGCTCCAAAAAGCTCACCGCGAGCAGCTCGCTGCCCTCGACGCCGACGTGAAGAAACTCGAAGCCGACAAGGCTGCGGCTGACAAACTCCCCGACCCCGCCGAGAAGAAAACCAAAGTGGCCGAAGCCACCAAAGCCATCGCCGACACGAAGGCCAAGCAGAAGCAGCTCACCGACACCGTTCCCTACGAAGTGGCCTACGCCGTCGCCGACAGCAAGCCCGCCAACGCCCGCCTGCACGTGCGCGGCGACCCCACGCGACTCGGCGAGGAAGTCCCGCGCCACTTCATCCAGGTGCTCGGCGGCCAGCCCTTGCCAAAGGACTGCGGCAACAGCGGCCGCCTCGACCTCGCAAACTGGATTGCCGATTCGACCAACCCGCTCACTGCCCGCGTGCTGGTGAACCGACTTTGGCAGCACCACTTCGGGCGCGGCCTCGTCACCACACCCAACGACTTCGGCACGCGCGGCCAAGCCCCGACGCATCCCGAGCTGCTGGACTTCCTCGCGCAGAAGTTCATCGAGAGCGGCTGGTCCGTGAAGGCCATGCACCGACTTATCCTCACCTCGCGCACCTGGCAGCTCGCGAGCGCACCAGACGTCGGGATGACGGTTGCCAACCCTCTCCCCTCCGAGGGGCGAGGGAGTTCATTCTTCGGCCTCTTCGGTAAATCGAAGCCATCACCCGCCGCTCTCTTTGCCGCCAACTCCATCAAAGACCCGAACAACTCCCTCTGGTGGCGCGCCGAGCGCCGCCGTCTCGACGCCGAGTCTATCCGCGACGCGCTGCTCCACGTCAGCGGCGACCTCGACGAGACCGTCGGGGGCGCGCACCCGTTCCCGCCCGTTCACACGTGGGGCTTCACGCAGCACAACCAGTTCTTCGCGCTCTACGACAACCGCCAACGCACCGTTTATCAAATGCAGCAGCGCCTGCGGAAGCATCCCTTCCTCGCGCTCTTCGACGGCGCGGACCCGAACTCCAGCACCGCCACGCGCGAGCCGAGCACCACGCCGCTCCAATCGCTCTTCATGATGAACGACAAGTTCGCCCACGAGCAGGCCGCGAAGTTCGCCGCCCGCGTGCAGCAGGGCGAAGCCGACGA
>JAYTIO010000579.1:0-1660 GCA_043731805.1 Pedosphaera sp.
GCAGCACTGCATCCGGCCACGGCGGCGACCAACCGGGTATTGGCAAGGTGCCGGGTCGTGGTGGAGCATGTGCTGGCAGGGGGCAAGCGGTGCCAGATCCTGAGCGCCGTGTTCCGACATCGCAAGCCCGGGTTTGCCGACGTGGCGATGACCATCGCCTGCGGCTTGCACAACCTCCGCACGACGGCCCGCGCGACCGCCTGAAAATGACGCCCATGCATTCATGCGTCCTTTCACCTATTACTCATAGAGTCTAGTGGAATAGCTGGCCGTCCACGACGCACGCTGGCTCCCGCTCCCTTCCGCGGAGCGCCGATAGATCCGCCGCCAGGATTCCACTTGTCGGCTGGCACATCTCGGGCTGAACTGAATGGGCCGTGGGCGAGGGTGTCAAAGCCGACGGCAGCAACGAACGACTGAACAATTAACAAGCCATGAAAAACTTCGCGCAAATGGGCAAGCGGTTCTTCCTCTTCCTCGCGGTGAACCTGCTGGTGATGATCACGCTCGGGATTGTCCTGAGCGTGGTGCTGCATTTCTTCCCGCAAATCGGCGGCCGCCGGGGCACCAGCGGCTGGCTCGGCTACCTGGCTGTGTTCAGCCTCGTCTTCGGCTTCGGCGGCGCGTTCATCTCGCTGGCGATCTCGCGGATGATGGCCAAGTGGATGATGGGCGTGCAGGTGATTGACCCGAACACCAGCGACCCCGAGGCGCGCGAGCTGGTGCGGATGGTGCACGGCTTTGCGAAGCGCGCCGGGCTGCCCGCGATGCCCGAGGTCGGCGTCTATGAGTCGCCGGACGTGAATGCCTTCGCGACCGGCCCGAGCAAATCCCGTTCGCTCGTCGCCGTCTCCACTGGCCTCCTTCACCAGATGAACCGCACCGAGACGGAAGGCGTCGTCGCCCATGAGATCGCGCACATCGCCAACGGCGACATGGTCACGATGACCCTCGTGCAGGGCATCATCAACGCCTTCGTCATCTTCCTCTCCCGCGTGCTGGCGTTCCTCGCCTCGCAGGCGCTGCGCGGCAAAAGCAGCAGCGACGATCGCCCCAGCTTCGGGAGTTCGCTCATGGAGATGGTCTTTGTGATCGTCTTTGAAATCCTCTTCACCCTGCTCGGCAGCATCGTGGTCGCGTGGTTCTCGCGGAAGCGCGAGTTCCGCGCGGACGCCGGCGGGATGCTGCTCGCGGGCAAGCCGCAGATGGTCGGCGCATTGCGCGCGTTGCAACGCATCTACGATCCGCAACTGGCCGCCCAAGCGGCTGGCTCGGGCTACCAAGCCTTGCAAATCTCCGGCAAGTCCGGCGGCTTCATGGCGCTCTTCTCCACCCACCCGCCGCTGGAGGAACGCATCGCCTACTTGGAAAACCTGGGGCGTTGAACGCCTCGGGTGCCCCGCCCGCACCACGGGCGCAACTTGGCTCCCGCAGCACGGCAGATGAACCCCCTCGCCCTGCGACGCAGGAGCGGGGAGAGGGAGTCGAGCGCCACCCACGGAGGGTCGGTGCCAAGGTGCGCCCGGCTTCTACTCTTGCTGCGGACGTGGGCGTCCGCGCTCCTATCACTTCGTCACCGGCGGGAGGAGTTCCCAGCGCTCGCCGAAGAAGCCGGCGGTGGCGACACCGCCGGGGACGCGCGCGCCGACGGGGACTTTCA
>JAYTIO010000580.1:0-3293 GCA_043731805.1 Pedosphaera sp.
CGAGTTCGTCACCAGCGATGCCGCCGTGCAAGTGCCCGACGCCGCCGCGCTGGAAACCGCTCTTGCCACCCTGCTCACCGACGCCGCCCGCCGCGAACAGCTCGGGGCCAACGCCTTGCGCGTGGTGCAGCGCAATCAGGGTGCGGTCGAGCGCACAGCGGAGATGATCGCGGGGGCGTTGCGCTGACTCCCAAGCCCAGCGTCCGAGACCAGACCGCGCCGGGCTAGCTGAACAACTCGGCGATCGGCCGGCCCTCGTTCACGATTGAGTTCGGCCGGCCGGTCAAGTCGTTGATCGTGGTGTGCTCCCAGTCAATGCCGAGGTGGTTATAAAGCGTCGCGAGGAAATCACCGGGGCTGACCGGACGCTCGGCTGGATATTCGGCGCGCTTGTCGCTCGCGCCGATGATGCCGCCGCCGGGGATGCCGCCGCCGGCCCAGAGGTTCGAGAAGGCCCCGGGCCAGTGGTCGCGGCCCGGCTGGAGCGTGCCCGCCACGCCGCTCGCGGGATGCGCGCCCGTGCTGCGGTCGAAGCTGATCTTCGGCGTGCGTCCGAACTCGCCGGTCACCACCACCATCACGCGTTTGGCGAGGCCGCGCGCGTGGATGTCCTCGATGAGCGCGGTCACGGCCTGGTCGTAGGCCCAGCAGCGGTAGCGCAGGCCGTCGAACACATGCGCGTTCACGGCGTGGTCATCCCAGTTGTTGCCCGCCGTGCCGCAGATCGCGCCGTCCAAGTTGCTGTGGATGATCTCGACGTCTGACTCGACGAGCCGGCGCGCGAGGAGGAGCTGTTGTCCCCAGCGGTTGCGCCCGTAGCGGTCGCGCGTGCGGCCGTCTTCCTTGCCGAGGTCGAAGGCGTCGCGCGTCTTGGGATTCGTCAGCAACGTCACGGCTTGCGACTCGAACTGGTCCAGTGCACCGAGTTCGCCTTCCTTGTCGAAGCTGCGCTCCAACGTGTCGAGGTTCTGTCGCAACGCGGTGCGGTCGCTGAGGCGGCGGGCTTCGCCAGCGTTTGCGAGGCCGATGTTCGGCACCTGGAAGTTCGGCCGGCTCGGGTCATCGGTGATGGAGAAGGCCGAGTAAGCGTTGCCCAAGTAAGCAGGCCCGGCGTAGCCGCCCTCGATGGGATTAATCGCGACGTAGTTGGGCAGCGGGCTGGTGCGGCCCGGAGTTTTCGAGCGCAGGTAGTTTGAAACGCACATCCAGTCGGGATAACGCGGCGCGGTTTTGTCGCGCTCGTCAGTGTCGCCCGTGAGCATGCGCAAGTGGCCGGCGGGATGGCCACCGGAGCGATGCGTCATCGAGCGGATGAGCGTGAACTTGTCCGCCATCTTCGCGTGGAGCGGCAGGAGTTCCGTGATGTGTGTGCCGGGGACGTTTGTGGGAATCACCTTGAAAGGGCCGCGATAATCCGTGCTGGCGTCGGGCTTCGGGTCGTAGGTGTCGATGTGCGACAAGCCGCCAATGAGCCAGACCATGATGACCGCGGTCTTCTCCTTCTGCGGCTTGCCGGCGTTCTCGGCGCGTAGGCGCAGCAGGCCCGGCAGGCTCAATGTGGCGAAACCGGTGAGGCCGACGCTCATGAACCCGCGCCGGTTCAAGGGGCCGGGGCAGCGAAGCGGCGAGGTGAGGCGTGGCGAAGTCATGGTGAATGGACGTGGGTGATGAAGAATTATGCGAACCGGGTTGCGACCAGTTTCCGGGTTGGCGACTTGAGCCGCGCAGTTCGCTGCGGTTCAGGGTGGAACGGCCAAGTTGGCCGTTCTCGGTGGCAACCTGCCGCCGAGCTTCGGCACAGCTGACTCTCGGACTGATTGGAGCGTTCTCGGCGCAGTGCGAGCGGCGGGCGAGTCGCCCGCCGCAACGGGCCGGTGGCCCGTTCCACCCAACCACAGGCTGTGTGCCACACGAACTGTCGCGTTCGCGTTCATTTCTTCTCCGCCGGCAACACGCGGATGCGAATCGGTTCGGACACCACGATGTCGGCGGTGTCCTTCGGCGCGGCGGCGTCCGTCGCGGCCTTCATGCGCTTGGCGGCCTCGCCCTTTACGGCTTCGGCGGACTTGAGTTTCTCCTCGGCCGCCTTCGCGGAGGTTTCGGCGGCGGCGCGCTTCTCGGCGGGAGCGGCAGTCACTTCAGCGGTAAGCTTTCTGGCTTCGGCAGCGGCGGCGGCGGCTTCCGCGTCCGCCTTCTTCTGCGCAGTCTCAGCGAGAATCACGGCTGCCGGGTTGTGCCGATACTTCGCCACGTAGCCGCTGTAGAGCGCGATGGTGTGGTCGCCGGGCGCGGGCTTGAGCGTCGCGAGGTCGAGGACCAGCTCAGCGGTCGCAGCCTTGAGCGGCACCTCGGGAGTCTTCGCCGCCGTGAAGCCCGCGCCGTCGGCCTTGAGCTTGAGCGTCGTTCCGGAGAACTCGCCGCGCCACGTCAGCACGAGCGGGATGGTGAGCTTCTCGCCGACCTTCACTTCCCAAACCTTGTTCTCGCGCGGCGCGATCGTGATGGGCGCACCCTCGGCATCCGTGACCGAGATGGGCACGTCGGCAAGCAGGCGCGGCTTGGGAATCTCCGCGGTGGCTTCGCGCACGGGCCACGCCATCGAGGCGAGGTGCACGGGGCGCGTCACAGTCGCGCCGTTGACTTGCGCGCGGCCAAAAATCTTCGCGATGCCCGCCGAGCGTGGGGCTTTCTCCGACGCGGTGATGAGCAGCTTGCCTTGCGACTGGCCCGCCAGAATCTTCAGCGCGGCAGCCGTCACGCCCGCCGGCAAATTCTCCATGCCCAGCTCGATGTCGCCCGCGAAACCGTCGCGGCGAATGACGACGACATCGAAAGCCATCGTGCCGCCGGGGCGCAATGCGATGGGCTTGGACTGCGCATTGCGGTCGCCGTTGCGCAGCTCGAAATGGATAGCCCACGCCGCGAGCGCGAAGTCGGGCGCGGCCGGCCGGATGACGTGCCGATAGATGTTCGCCGCGTCGCTGCGCGTGCCGCCGAAGAGGTCGCGGAGTTGCAGCCGGTAGAGGCCGTCCTCCTTGATTTCGAGTTTGCCCAGCACGTCAGCGGAGCCGGCGTCGTAAGGCGGGCCGTCGTAGGAGTAGCCATTGCTCGACGGCTTCATCGGCGGCGGGATGTCGTTCAGCTCGGCCACGTCGGTGAGCTTCTCCTTGTCGCCGTCCTGCTCGACACGCTGCACGAGCACGAACGGGTCCGTCGGCAAGCCAAGCCGCTCCGACGCGACTTCAATCCACCACACCTCGCCCTTCTTCGCGGTGAACTCGAACGTGTCCACG
>JAYTIO010000581.1:0-4908 GCA_043731805.1 Pedosphaera sp.
CTTCCTGAAGCCGCCGGCTGCTCCGGTTGGTTGAAATCCAACTTCGTTGGCTGGCGAGTGCTTCACTCGCATTGGGACCACAGCGACACGATGAACACAGAGGGCAAGCTCGGCGCGGTCTCTGTGGTCATCGTGTCGCTGTGGTCAAAACGCCGCCGCTCCGCCCGCCACACGACAGCGTAGCGTCTGGAGCTTCCGCCCGGTTGCCGCCAGAAAGCCTACCGTCATCCGCGTCATGAACTCCTCCGCATCCTTCCACGCCACCAAGTTCACCGTGAAGCCGCCGAAGCCCTGACCGGACAGCCGCGCGCCGAGGCAACTGGGTTGCGCCCGTGCCAAGTCCACCAGCAAGTCCAGCGCGCGCGCGCTGTTCTGGAAAAACTCCTGCGAACTCGCGTGGCTGTGGAACAGGTATTGGCCGAACTGCTCCCAGTCCCCGCCGCGCAGCGCCCGCTCGGCACCGACCACGCGCTGGTTCTCCGCCACAACGTGATAGGCACACGCGAACTCGCGGGCCGACAGCCGTTCGCGCGCCGCCTTGAGCTGTTTCAGCTCCGCCGCCCGCAATGATTTCACGCCCAACACCCGCGCCGCCCGCGCGCACTCTGCGCGCACCGCCGCCGCCTTCGCCTCCACGTCCGGGTGCAGCGCGCCGGTGTCGCAGACCACCACCGCGATCTCCCCGACGAACGGCAGCGCCTCGGCCACGCCGTGCTGCAAGTCGGCGAGCACTGTTTCAAATTCGTTCGCGCACAGGCACGCCATGCCGTCGAGCAATCCACCCGGCGCACCAGTGACTTCCTGTTCCGCCTGCTGGCAGAGCTTCGCCAATCGTAAACGCTCCAGCGGCTTGGTCGGCGGCAAGCGCCCGCGCTCGTGCCGCAGCCGCACCGCGCCGTGCTCGGTGAGCCGGAAGGGATACAGCTCGCGCACCGCCAGCGCCGTCGCCGCCAGCAGCGCGCCCGAGCTTCCGAGGCCCGCGCCCGGCGGAATCTCGCTGTGAACGGCGGCGTTGAACCCGCCGAGATGGACGCCACGTTGACGCAACTGCCGGAGCATCGCCTTCACCAGCAGTGTCCACGGCACCTCCGGCTTCGGCGCGAACTCGCTCAACCAAAACCGGTCGCGCTGCGGATACGCGGCGGAAACCAGCTCGACCCGCCCGTCCGTGCGCGGCGCGCAGGCAAGGCACAGGTGCCGGTCAATCGCGACGGTGAGCGCGAGGCCACCGTTCCATTCGGCGCAGTTGCCCAGCAACTCCAGCCGCGCCGGGGCCTTCACCAAGTGGGTGGGCGTGTAGCCGAAGGTGTGCTTGAACAGCGTGCGCGTGGCCGCCGCAGGGTCACGAGGGGCGGAGCGATGCAGCATGGTGGGCGCGACAAGAAAGTTCGCCCCGACTGTGCCGAGAAGGGCGGGGTGGTTCAACCCGGACGGCGCGCGTCCCGGCTCACAGCGGTTTCGCCCGCAGAGAAAACCGTTGGTAAGCCCGTAACATTCATTCCGCTCGTGGCCGCTGGGCCGGGGGGCCGACCGCGCGCCGGGGCGAAGCGGGCAGCGCTTGAAGCTTGTTCAACACCCGCAGCTTCGCCATAAGTTCGCCCGACAATGCTGACCGACCGTGGATTCTTCGGCCTGGCCGTGCTGCTCTACGGGGCGAGCGCGACGTGGTCCTTTTTCATCTGGCGGCGCGGCTTCCGGCACGACTCCCGGTGGCAATACTTCCTCCTGCTCTGCGCGGCGGTGCTGCACACGGTCGCGATGGTGCAGCGCGGGTTCAGCCTGGAGCGCTGCCCGGTCAACAACCTCTACGAAGCCACGACCTTCATGGCGTGGACCATCGTGGCGGCGTTCCTCGTCATCGGGGCCCTGCCGCGACTGCGGTTCCTCGGCGCGTTTGTCTCGCCGGTGCTCTTCGCGATGGGCGTCTTCGCGCTGATGCCGGCGCTGGACATCAAGAAGGCGCACCCAGATTTCTCCGGCGGGTTGGTGAGCCTGCACGTCGCGCTCATCCTGCTGGCTTACGGTGCGTTCGGCCTCGGGTCGGCCGCGGGCGTAATGTATCTCACGCAGGAGCACGACCTGAAATTCCACAAGCTGCGCGCCCTCGTCTCCACGCTCCCCTCCATCCAGGGGCTGGAACTGGTCATCGGACGCTTCCTGCTCTGCGGCGTGGTGCTGCTGGCAGCGGGGCTGTCGCTCTCGCCGCTGCTCCTGAAGCAAGCCCAGGCCGCCAACCCGCTGGGCGACCCGAAGGTGCTCTGGTCGGGCTTCGTGCTGGTGCTCTATGTCGGCCTGCTCGTCGCGCACTGGCGGTTCTCGCCCGGCGGCCGGAAGTTCGCTTGGGGTGCCGTCGGCAGCTTCGCCTTTGTGCTCCTGACCTTCTGGGGCTTCAACCTCCTGTCCGGCATCCACAACCCGTGAGTGAAATGGCGAATTCCGAATTCCGAATGGCGAATGGGCTCCCGGCCTTCGGGCGCGTTTCGAATTCTTCATTCTTCATTCTTCATTCTTAATTCCGAATGCCTCTCGTCGTCCTTGGCCTCAGCCACCGCACCGCGCCCGTCGCGGTGCGGGAGCGGTTCGCCTTCGCCGAGGCCACGACCATCGTGGCGATGCACAAGCTCCGCGAGTCTGGCGTCATCGAGGAGGCGGTCATTCTCTCCACCTGTAATCGCGTCGAGATTTACGCCGCCACCAGCGCCGAGCCGCGCGCGGCGTTGACCGAGCTGCGCCGCTTCCTCCTGACGCATCACAATTACACCGCGCCGCTCGGCAACGAACTCTACGAACTCGGCGAACCGCACAGCGTCGAGCACCTCTTCAAGGTCGCCGCCGGCCTCGACTCCATGGTGCTGGGTGAGACGGAAATTCTGGGCCAGCTCAAGCAGGCCTACGACCGTGCGTTGAAGCACCAGCACACCGGGCGGCGGCTGAACAAGGCGTTCCAAAGCGCCTTCAACGTCGCCAAGAAAATCCGGACCGAAACCAACATCCAGCGCGGCAGCGTCTCCGTGGCCTCGGTCGCGGTGGAGCTGGCGGAGAAGATTTTCGACACGCTCGTCGGGCGCATCGTGATGGTCATCGGCGCGGGCGACACCAGCGAGAAGACCGCCCGCGCCCTGCTGAGTCGCGGCGCGCACAGCGTCATCGTCTCGAACCGTTCGCACGACCGGGCCGTAGCGCTGGCCGCCGAGCTGGGCGGGCGGGCCGTCCACTTCGATGACTGGCACACGGAGTTTGCGCAGATTGACATCATCATCAGCAGCACCAGCGCGCCGCACTACGTTCTGACCCGGCAGCAGCTCGCCCCGCTGCACTCCCTGCGCCACGCGCGCCCGCTGCTGCTCATTGACATCGCCGTCCCGCGCGACATCGAGCCGGAGGTCAACTATCTGGACGACGTTTACCTCTACAACGTGGACGACCTCCAGACCATCGCCGACGACTACCTCAAGCTCCGCCGCGAGGAGCTGGCCGGGTGCGAAGCCATCATCCGCGCGAAGGCACAAGCGCTGTTGACCACGCCGCCGGGAGCGCCCCCCGCCCCCGGCTCCCAGTTCGCCCTCGGCCACGGAAGCTGACCGCGCGCGTGAGCGGAGCAACTCAAAACTCAAAACCTTGAACCCGAAACCCTTTGTAATCGCCACCCGTGGCAGTGCGCTCGCGCTGGCCCAGGCCAACGCTGTCCTCGCCCAGTGCCGGGCGGCGTTTCCGCGGCTCGCCTTCGAGCTGAACATCATCAAGACCACGGGCGACAAGCTCCAGTCCGCCTCGCTGGCGAACCCGGATGCGTCGTTGCCCAAGGGGCTGTTCACCAAGGAGCTCGAAGTCGCCCTGCTCAACGGCGAGGCCGACCTCGCGGTGCATAGTCTCAAAGATTTGCCGACCGAACTCCCCGCCGGCCTCGTGCTCGGCGCGGTGGGCAAGCGCGCCGACGTGCGCGACGTGCTCATCTACCGCGACGCGAAGTTCGTCCAAGCCGAGGTGGCGAAACAGGTCGGGGCCGAGTGGACGCCGGGCCAGCGCGAGCGCAAGGGGTTTGCACCGCAGCTCAAGCTGGCGGCCCTGCCGGCGGGCACCATCGTCGCCACCAGCAGCACCCGCCGCCGCGCGCTCCTGCTCGCGGCGCGGCCCGACACGCAGGTCGTCGAACTGCGCGGCAACGTGCCGACGCGCCTCCTCAAACTCGCCGAGCGTTCCGACTTCGACGCCATCCTCCTCGCCGCGGCCGGCCTGGAGCGGCTCAAGTTTCTCATCAAACCCAACGGCGCGCTGACCGGCGCGGGCGTGCCGCTGGGCTTGCTGGCCGTGCGCTTGGAAACCGAGGTGATGCTTCCCGCCGTCGGCCAAGCCGCCGTGGGCATCGAAGTCTGCCGGGACAACGGCCGCATTACACCCATCCTCGCGTGCCTCAATCACGGCAACACCCACCTGTGCGTCCGGGCCGAGCGCGCCTTCCTCCGCGCGATGGGCGGCGGCTGCGCCAGTCCGATCGCGGCCTATGCGGAAGTCCTCGGGCACCAACTGCGGCTGCGCGTGGTGTCCTTCCTCGGTGGCCCGGCGCAGTATGCCGAGGCCCGGCGGAAGTCAGCCGAGCCGGAGCAACTCGGCGCCCAGCTCGCAGCGGAGTTGGTGGGCAAGCCGGGGAAGTAGCGCCCAGCGGTCGCGAGCGGCTTACAGTTTCACTGGCTTGCCCGTGGCGGCGGATTTGTCGGCGGCGAAGAGGACGCGGTGGCTGGCAGCGGCGTCGGCGAGGCTGGTGAGGGGCATTTCCTGGCCGGCGTCGAGCGCGTCGAAGAAGGCTTGGAACTGGTTTTGGTAGGGGTGGTCGCTCACGTCGCCGGAGTCGAGCATCTTCATCGAGAGCTGGCTCCACTTGGCTTTGTTGGTGGCGAGTTTCTGGGAGTG
>JAYTIO010000582.1:0-16429 GCA_043731805.1 Pedosphaera sp.
CTCGTCGTCTCCGAGAAAACCGGTTACCCCGTCGAGATGCTCAACCTCGAAATGGGCCTCGACTCCGACCTCGGCGTGGACTCCATCAAGCGCGTCGAAATCATGGCCGCCCTCCGCACCCACTTGCCGAGCGCCCCAGAAATCAAACCTGAGCACCTCGGCACGCTCCGCACGCTTCAGGAGGTCGTGGACTTCCTGACAACGGCTAATGGGGCAGCCGTCCCGGCTCCCACCCGTCCTGCAACCGTCCTGCTTGCAGTGGCCACTTCAACCGAGACGGTTGACAGACCAACGGCAGGCGAGGACGCCCACCCCACCCACCTCTCCCGCCAAATCCTCCGCCCCACGCCCTTCCCTCCCGCCGACACGCGCCCGCACATCACCCTCGCCCCCGGCTCCCTCGTATGGCTGACCGACGACAACTCCAGCCTCCCCGCCGCCCTCGCCGCGAAACTTGAGCAACGCGGTCACACCATCCGCCGCGGCACGCCCACCGAACTCCTCGCCGACCGCAACGCCCAACTGCCCGCCGCCCTTGTGCTGCTCTGGCCCGCAGCGAACGCCGGCGACACCTTCCTCAAATCCGCCTTCCGCCTCATCCAAGTCGCCGCGCCCGCCCTCCGCGCCGCCGGCCGCAACGGCGCGGGCGCACTCGTCTCCCTCTCCCGCCTGGACGGCCTCTTCGGTCTCGGCGTCATGAGCCCCACCGCCGACGTCGTCAGCGGCGGCCTCGCCGGACTCGTCAAGACCGCGCACCACGAGTGGCCCGAAGTTCACTGCAAAGCCCTCGACCTCGACCCCAGCGCAGCCAGCGGCACTGAACTCGCCGGACAGATTGCCGAAGAGATTTTCCGCGTCGGCCCCATCGAAGTCGGCCTCTTCGGCGGCCAGCGCTACAGCCTTGAAATCGAGACCGCCCCGGCACTCGACAACCCCGCCCCCGCCCTCCAACGCGGCGACCTCGTCGTCGTCACCGGCGGCGCGCGAGGCGTCACCGCCACCTCCGTCCTGGAACTCGCCCGTCGCCACCAACCGCGCTTCCTCCTGCTCGGTCGCAGCAAGCTCCCCGACGCCGAACCGCACTGGCTCACCGGCCTCAGCAGCGAAGCCGACATCAAGAAAGCCCTTCTCGCCCACGCCGACGGCGACCGCTCGCCAAAGCGCCTCGAAGTCAAGTTCCGCGAGGTCATGGCCCAGCGCGAAATCCGCGGCCACCTCGCTGACATTCGCGCCACCGGCGCGCTCGCGCACTACGCCACGCTCGACGTCCGCGATGCCGCCGCCGTCACCACCACCATCGCCGAAGTCCGCGCCGCGCACGGTCCCATCCGCGGCCTCATCCACGGCGCGGGCGTGCTCGCCGACAAGCTCATCGAGCAAAAGACCGAGGAACAATTCGACTTGGTTTACAGCACGAAAGTCCACGGCCTCCGCAATCTCCTCGCCGCCACCGCCACCGACGAACTCCGTCTCATCGCGCTCTTCTCCAGCTACACCGGACGCTTCGGCCGCACCGGCCAGGTGGACTACGCCGCCGCGAACGAAGTGTTGAACAAGATGGCGCAAGCCGAGGCCCGCCGTCGCCCGCAATGCCGCGTAGTCGCGTTCAACTGGGGCCCGTGGAACGGCGGCATGGTCACCGAAGGCCTGCGCAAAATCTTCGCGCGTGAAGGCGTCGGCCTCATCGAGCCAGCCGCCGGAGCCGACTTCTTCGTCCGCGACGTCCTCGCCCCGACCGGCGATGCAGTGGAAGTCCTGGCGCTCGCAGCCCCGCCTTCCCCCACTCTTCACGCTTCACCACTCACTCTTCACGGCGGAAATTTCTCCCCCGCCTTCGACCGCGACGTCTCCGTCCGTGCGCTCCCGTGCCTCGTCTCGCACGTCATGAACGGCCGCGCCGTCCTCCCCGCTGCGCTCATCATCGAGTGGCTCGCCCACGGGGCGATGCACGGCAACCCCGGCCTCGCCTTCCACGGCTTCAACCAGTTCAAAGTGCTCAAGGGCCTCGTCCTCGAGGGCGACTCCGCCGCGCAAGTCACCGTCTCCACCGGCACACCGCAGTCGCGCGACGGCCTGCTCGCCGTCCCCGTGCAATTCACCAGCCGCAACAGCAGCGGCAAGTCCACCCTGCACGCCACCGCCGAAGTTCTCCTCGCCGAATTCCTCCCCGCCGCGCCGAACGTCACGCCCGCCGTGAAACGCAACGGCATCCTGTCGAAGTCAGTTTACGGCGATGGCCGCCTCTTCCACGGCCCGGACTTCCAGTGCATCGAAGCCCTCGAAGTCTGCAACCCCGCCAACGCCGCCGCGCTCGTGCGCTCTTCACCCGCGCCGAAGCACATGATTGCCGCGCCGCTGCGCCCCGCGTGGCTCGCCGATCCGCTCGCCCTCGACGCCGCGTTCCAGCTCCTGATTTTGTGGAGCACCGCGCAACGCTCAGCGCCGTCGCTGCCGTGTGCGATGCGCAGCTTCCGCCAGTTCGCCGCGTTCCCGAAGACCGGCGGCAGCCGCGTCGTCGCGAGCATCACCTCGGCGGAAACGCCCGTGGCCGTGGCTGACCTCCAGTTCTTCGACCGCGACGGCGGCCTCGTCGCGCTCGGCGAAGGCTACGAGTTCGTCGTGGACGCGAACCTCCGCGAAGCCTTCCGCCAAAACAGCCTGCCCGCGTGAAGTTCGGCGAACCCATCGCCATCGTCGGCATGGGCGGCGTCTTCCCCGGCGCGCGCTCGCTCGACGAGTTCTGGCAAATCATCGCCGCCGGCCGCGACACCAGCCGCCCCGCGCCCACCGGCCGCTGGCGGCTCAACTCCGCCGACATCCTCCATCCCACGCCCGGCACGCACGACCGCGTCTACACCGACCGCGCCTGCTTCATCGAAGACTTCACCCTCGACCCCGCCGGCCTCGCCATTGACCGCGACCTCCTCGCGCAGCTCGACCCCGTCGTCCATCTCTTGCTCGCCGCCGGCCGCGACGCCTTTGCCAGCGCAAAGACCAGTTCGCTCGACCGCGCCCGCATCGGCGTCACCCTCGGCCACATCGCCCTGCCGACGGAAAGTTCCTCCAAACTCTGCGAGGAAATCCTGACCCCGCTGCTAGAGCAAGCGACCTTCGGCACTGGAACCTCGCCCGCACTCAAGACCCACCCGCTCAACCGCTACGTCGCCGGCCTCCCCGCCGGCCTCCTCGCGCAAGCCCTCGGCCTTGGTGGCGGCACGCGCACCCTCGACGCCGCGTGCGCCTCCTCGCTCTACGCCATCAAGCTCGCCTGCGACGAACTCCACGCCGGCCGGGTTGACGCCATGCTCGCCGGCGGCGTCTCGCGTCCCGACTCGCTCTACACGCAGATGGGGTTCGCGCAGCTTCGCGCGCTCGCGACCACCGGCCGTTGCACGCCCTTCGATGCCGCCGCCAGCGGCCTCATCGTCGGCGAAGGCGCGGGCGTCGTTGTCCTCAAGCGCCTCTCCGACGCCCTCCGCGACGGCGACGAAATCCACGCTCTCATCCGCGGCATCGGCCTCAGCAACGACCTCGACGGCAACCTCCTCTCCCCCGCGAGCGAAGGCCAACTCCGCGCCCTCCGCCTCGCCTACGACTCGGCGGGCTGGGAACCGGAGAGCGTCGAATTCATCGAGTGCCATGCCACCGGCACGCCCGTTGGCGACGCGGTGGAATTCTCCAGCCTGAACCAACTCTGGTCCGGCCGCACCTGGCAGCCCGGCCAATGCACGCTCGGCGCAGTGAAAGCCAACGTCGGCCACCTGCTCACCGGCGCCGGCGCGGCGGGCTTGCTGAAAGTCCTCCTCTCGCTCCGTCACAACACGCTTCCGCCCGTCGCCAACTTCCAAAAGGCCAGCGACAAAATCCCGCTCGCCCAAAGTCCCTTCCACGCGCTCACGCAAAGCCAGCCATGGAAAAAGCGCGTCGATGGCCGCCCACGCCGCGCCGCCATCAACGGCTTCGGCTTCGGCGGCATCAACGCCCACGTGCTCATCGAGGAGTGGACCGGCGCTCCGACCACTCCGCCCCAGACGCCATCTCCCATCCCCCATCCCCTGCCCGGCGTCGCCATCATCGGACTCGCCACGCACATCGGCCCTTGGAAAAATCTCCGTTCCTTCGCCGCCCATATCCTCGGTGCCGACACTGGCACGCAACCCGCCGCCCGCCCCGACTGGCGCGGCCTTCACCTCGACGCCCTCGCCGCACAGCCGGGCTACTTCGTTGACGATCTCTCCATCCCCGTCAGCCGCTACCGCATCCCGCCGCGCGAACTCGCCGAGCTTCTTCCCCAGCAAGCCCTCATGCTCGAAGTCGCCCGCGACGCCCTCGCCGACGCGCGCGTGACCGAGCCGAACCCCACGCGCACCGGCGTCTTCATCGGCCTCGGCCTCGACCTCCGCACGACCGACTTCCACTTCCGCTGGGCCATGCTCGATCGCGCCAGCGACTGGGCCAACCGCCTGCCCGCCGACGTTTCCGAACACGCCGCCGCCGACTGGGCCGCCCGCGTCGTCGAAGCCGCCGGTCCGCCGCTCAATGCCGACCGCACGATGGGCGCGCTCGCCGGCACCAACGCCAGCCGCATCGCGAAGGAGTTCCGCATCGGCGGCCAGAGCTACACCGTGTGCAGCGAAGACACGAGCGGACTGAGCGCGTTGGAAATCGCCGTGCGCGCCCTGCAACTCGGCGAACTCGACCTCGCACTCGCCGGCGGCGTGGAACTCACCGGCGACCTCCGCGCCCGCCTCGACGAAACCGCACTCGGCAAAACTGAAATCCCCGGCGAAGGAGCCGTGGCCGTTGTCCTCAAACGCCTCGACGACGCGCAACGCGACGGCGACCGCATCTACGCCGTGATCCGTGGAATGGGCGTCGGGAACTCCGCTGAACTCGCTTCCACCCGCAGCAAAGTCGAAACCGGCTTTGACAATGCCATTTCAATCCCCAGCGCCGCCGCCGAAGTCGGCCACACCGGGGCCGCCTCCGGCTTGGTTAACTTGGCGAAGGCCGCGCTTGCGCTGCACAACGAAGTCCTTCCCGCGAACGCCGCCGCGCCTCAACACTGGCTCCGCAACCGCACCGAAGGCCCCCGCCGCGCCGCCGTCTCGGCAACCAGCGTGGATGGCAACGCGATGCACATCGTCCTCGAAGCTGCTCCCCCCGCAGGAAAAGACGAGAAGTGCCTAACGACGACCGCCAAGCGCACCGAAGCACTCTTCACCTTCGCCGCCGCCGACACCGCCGGACTGCTCGCGCAACTCGATTCCCTCCGTCGGCAGGTCGCAGTAACGCCGAACACCTCACTCGACACGCTTGCTCGTCGCTGGCACCGAGACGCTAAGCAACCTCCCCGTTCCTACACGCTCGCGCTCATCGCGCAGGACCACGCGCAACTACAGCGACTCCTCGACGCCGCGGCCACTGTCCTTCAGCAACCGCGCAGCACGGCCCTCCCGTCTCTCGACCACCGCGACCGTGACCGCCTCTTCTACACGCCACCGAGCGAGCGTGTGTCCGGCAAAGTCGCCTTTGTCTTCCCCGGCGCGGGCAATCACTTCGCCGACATGGGGCGCGAGCTGGGCCTGCTGTTCCCCAATGTTCTCCGCAAGCTGGACGGCGAGAACGAGCGACTGGCCAGCCAGATGTTCTCCGCCGAATTCTGGAATGCCACAGCTCCCGTCGCCGACCAGCGCGCGTCCATCTGCGGGCAGGTCGCGCTTGGTGCGTTCGTCAGCGACATCGCCGTTTCGCTCGGCCTCCCGCCCGACGCCGCGCTCGGCTACAGCCTCGGCGAGAGCACGAGCCTCTTCGCCCTGCGCGCTTGGACGGCGCGGGATGAAATGCTCGCCCGAGTCACGGCCTCGACGCTTTTTACCCGCGACCTGACCGGCGAACCCGAGTCGCTCCGCCGCGCGTGGAAACTTCCCACCGACCATCCCATCGCGTGGCAAGCGGGCCTCGTGGACCGGCCCGCCGAGGAAGTCCGCGCCGCGCTGGCCGGCCTGGCGCGCACCTACATCCTCATCATCAACACGCCGAGCGAATGCGTCATCGGCGGCGACGTGGAGCAAGTGCGTTCGCTCGTCGCGAAGCTCGGCTGCCACTTCTTCGCGCTCGAGGGCGTGAGCACCGTCCACTGTGACTTACTGAAGCCAGTGCTCGCCCCGTATCGCGAGCTGCATTGCTTCCCCACCACCCCGCCGGCTGGCGTGACGTTTTACAGCGGTGGCTGGGGCCGCAGCTACGTGCCCGACCGCGAGACGGCGGCAGATGCCATCGTCGCGCAAGCCAGCGGCACGATTGATTTTCCGCGCGTCATCCGCACCGCTTACGAGGACGGCGTCCGGTTCTTCATCGAGATGGGCCCGGGCGCTTCCTGCTCACGGATGATTTCGCAAATCCTCGACGGGCAGCCACACCTCGCGCGCTCACTATGCGTGTCGGCGAAGGAGCCGCTGCTGAATGTGCTGCGTGTGGTCGGCGCGTTGTGGGCGGAGGGTTTGCCGGTGAACTTGACTCCGCTCTACGGGGCAACCGAAGAGGAACCCGCGCCGGAGCCGGAGGGCAAGCGGGTCATCATCCGCATCACCGGTGCGCCCATTGTGGCGCCGCTGTTGCCGGCGGGGAGCACACGCGGCCCGCGTGCTGAATTGGGCGGCTCGCCCAATTCCCTCGCAACTCCATCGCTCCCGCCGACAAACGAAGGGAAGTCAGTGGAACGACGTTTTCAGCGGGCCGCTGAAAACTGCACGCCAGCGGCGTGCGCTCCCGAAGGCTCGACGCAGCCCGCTCTCGATTCGATGAGCGCCACCGCCGCCGACCCGTTTGAAGTCGAGCTGCTCACCGCGATGGCGCAGGCCCAGGCGACGACGCTTCAGGCGCACGAAACTTTCCTCGCGTTCTCGGAAGGCGTGTTCAAGACGCTGTCCGAAGCGGTGCAGACCCAGTTGGACTTGGTGGGGCAGGCGGCGAGCGGAGCGGGGAGCGCACGCAGCCCGCGTGTCGGATTGGGCGGCCCGCCCAACTCCTTCGTCACTCCACCTCTCTCCCCAGCGCGCGAAGCGAAGTCAGTAGAACGCAATTTTCAGCAGGCCACTAAAAACAGCACGCGAGCCTCGTGCGCCCCCCCGGACGCCGTCCCCCGCTCGCTCACGCGCGAGCAGTGCTTCGAGTTCGCCATCGGGAAGATTGGCAACGCGCTCGGAGCCACCTTCGCCAGAGCGGATGCTTTTCCCACGCGAGTGCGCCTGCCAGACGCACCGCTCCAACTCGTGGACCGCATCACGGCCATCGAGGGCGAGCCGCGCTCGATGACGCACGGGCGCGTCGTGACTGAGCACGACATTCACGCGGGCGCTTGGTATCTCGACTGCGGGCGCATCCCGACGTGCATCGCGGTCGAGGCGGGACAGGCGGATTTGTTTCTCTCCGGCTTTCTCGGCATTGATTTCGAGACGCGCGGGCTGGCGATGTATCGGCTGCTCGATGCGAAGGTTTGTTTCCATCGCAGCCTGCCGGGCCCGGGCGAGGTGATTCGCTACGACATCCGCATCGAGCGCTTCTTCCAGCAAAGCGGCGTGTGGCTCTTCAAGTTCAACTTCGAGTCCACCGTCAACGGCCAGCCGCTGCTCACGATGACCGAGGGCTGCGCGGGCTTTTTCACGCCGCAGGATTTGGCAGCGGGCAAGGGCGTCATCCGCACTTCGCTGCAACTCAAGCCGCAGCCCGGCAAGCGCCCGGCGGAATGGGAAGACTTCGTGCCGATGGCCGTCGAGTCGTATTCGGCGGAGCAGCTCGACGCGTTGCGCGAAGGCGACTTGGTCAAATGCTTCGGGGAGAAGTTCTCCGGACTGAAGCTCGCGAAGCCGGTGACGCTGCCGGGAGGGCGGATGCGGCTGGTGCATCGCATCGAGCGACTGGAGCCGAACGGCGGGCGCTTCGGTCTCGGTCTGATTCGTGGCGAGGCGGACATCCATCCCGACGACTGGTTCATCACCTGTCACTTCGTGGACGACCGCGTGATGCCGGGCACGCTGATGTATGAGTGCTGCCTGCACACGTTGCGCGTGCATCTGCTGCGGATGGGCTGGGTGACGGAGGCGCGCGCGGGCGTGGCGTTGGAGCCGGTGCCGGGCGTCATCGGCCAACTCAAGTGCCGTGGGCAGGTGCTGGAGACGACGAAGCTGGTGACTTACGAGATTGAGATTCGGGAAATCGGCTACGGCCCGGAGCCGTATGTCATCGCGGACGCGCTGATGTATGCGGACGGCAAGGCCATCGTGGAAATCAGCAACATGAGCCTGCGCTACACCGGAGTGACGCGGGAGGAGTTGCGGGGGATGTGGAGCTCCACAAACGCTGGTAGGGACGCGCAACAAGGCGTCCCTACCACGAAGTCAGCGCTCTACGGCCCCGAACGCATCCGCGCGTTTTCCAGTGGCAATCCCTCCGAAGCCTTCGGTGCGCCTTATAGGATTTTCGACGCCGACTCGCCGCGTCGCATCGCGCGACTGCCCCGTGCGCCGTATCAGTTCCTCGACCGCGTCACGGAGATTCGCGGGTGCGAGGCGTTCAAGATGGTCGCGGGCGGCGAGGTGGCGGCGGATTACGACGTGCCGTTGGACGAGTGGTATTTCGCCGCGAACCGCCAGGGCGACATGCCGTTCGCCATCCTGCTGGAAATCGCCTTACAGCCCTGCGGCTGGCTCTCCGGCTACCTCGGCTCCGCGCTCACGAGCAGCGACGATCTTTCCTACCGGAACCTCGGCGGGACCGGCACGCAGTTCGCGCCCGTGCGGCCCGGCGTCGGCACACTCACCACGCGCATCAAGAACACACGGCTCTCCAGCTCGGCAGGGATGATTATCCAGTGGTTCGACTTCGAGGTGCGCGCGGGGGCGGAGCTAGTTTATCGCGGCGATACCTACTTCGGCTTCTTCCCGAAAGCCGCGCTGGAGAAACAGGAAGGCATCAAGGGCGCGACGCCTTACCAACCCACGCCCGCCGAACTCGCGCGCGCCAAGTCCCTCGCCTACCCGACCGCCGCGCCCTTCGCCGATACGATGATGCGGATGGTGGACGACATCACCGTCTTCGTTGCGGACGGCGGGCCGAAGCAGCTCGGCTTCCTACGCGGCACGAAGCGCGTGAACGCCAACGAGTGGTTCTTCCAGGCGCACTTCTACCAAGACCCCGTCGTGCCCGGCTCGCTCGGGCTGGAGTCGTTCCTGCAACTGCTCAAGTTCGCCGCCCTCCAGCGCTGGGGCCACGCGGCGAGCTTGCGCTGGGAAGCGGTGGCGATGAACGCGAAGCACGAGTGGGTTTATCGCGGCCAGGTCATCCCGCGCGACAGCTTGGTCACGGTCGAGGCCGTCATCACCGCGTGCGACGATGAGCAACTGCTGCTGACGGCGGATGGCTTCCTCTCGGTGGATGGCCGCGTGATTTACGGAATGAAGAACTTCACCGTGCGCGGGGTGAGCGAGTGAACGCCAAGACTTTTGAGCCACAGATGAACACGGATGAAACACAGATGGGGAGCGCGCCCGCCCCGGGCGCAGCCAACCGCGCCCTCGCGGTTGGCCCGGCGCACGGGAACAAACCCGCGCTTCCTTTCTCGAACGCACCCGATGTTCGCCGCGAGGGCGCGGCAAAAGGCACGCGAGGCGCGTGCGCTGCCCATTGCGTATGATGCCTCGTTACCAACGCGTCTTCCTGTCCGCGCTCGGCTACGAGCTGGGGCCGGTGGTCGTCACCACAGCCGAACTGGAGGAGCGCCTCGCGCCCGCCTACTCGCGCCTGAATCTCCAACCCGGCCAGCTCGAAGCCTGGACTGGCATCGCCGAACGCCGCTGGTGGCAGCCCAACACGCCGCTCTCGCAGGGCGCGACGGCCGCCGCGCGCAAGGCATTGGCGAAGGCTGGCCTCAGCGCGAGCGACCTCGGTGCGCTGCTCTACTGCGGCGTGTGCCGCGAAAACTTCGAGCCCGCCACCGCCTGCGCCGTGGCCGATGGCATCGGCCTGCGCGGCGGCGCGTTCGTCTATGACCTGAGCAACGCCTGTCTCGGCGTGCTCAACGGGATGATTGAAGTCGCCAACCGCATTGAGCTGGGTCAAATCCGCGCCGGCCTCGTCGTCTCGTGCGAGAGCGCGCGGGAGATTAACGAGATTGCCCTCGCACGCATGCTCAACGGCACGGGCGGCATGGCGGAGTTCGCGCCGGCGCTGGCGACGTTCACCGGCGGCTCGGGTGCGGTCGCGGTGCTGCTCACGGATGGTTCCTTCCCCGGCTTGGCGACGCATCGACTCCTTGGCGCGGTGTCAGAGACCGCGCCGGAGTTTCACGAGCTTTGCGAATGGGGCATGAGACCCAAGGCGGACGGTCACTTTGAGCAGTTCATGTTCACCGACGCCGTGGCCGTGCTGAAAAACGGCACCGCGCTCGGAGCGAAGACATGGGGTGAGTTCCTACAGGCCATGAGCTGGACGCCCGACATGGTGGACCGCGTGATTTGCCACCAAGTCGGCAGTATGCATCAGGACGCGTTCCTGAAGATCACGAACATCCCGCGCGCGAAGGATTTCAGCACGTTCCGCTACCTC
Organism: Pedosphaera sp.; assembly: GCA_043731805.1. GTDB lineage: Bacteria > Verrucomicrobiota > Verrucomicrobiia > Limisphaerales > SXTU01 > SXTU01. Next base: position 10,606 of record JAYTIO010000582.1, read on the forward strand.
GGCAACATGGGCACCGCCGCGCTGCCCGTGACCGCCGCAATCGCTGACGAGCGTGGCGTCCTAAAACCTGGCCAACGCACCGCCTTCCTCGGCATCGGCAGCGGCTTAACCTGTTTGATGATGGGACTCGAATGGTGAACATGAGCCACACCCCAGCTACTCCTCCCGCCCCGTGAACTTCCGCCGCGAACACTACCCCTTTGTCGGTCACACGCTTGACCGCGACGGCATCGCCATGCACTACCTCGACGAGGGGAGTGGCGAGGCCGTCGTGATGTTGCACGGGAATCCGACGTGGTCCTTCTACTACCGCAAGCTCGTGCTCGGACTGCGTGGGCAATGCCGCGTCATCGTGCCCGACCACATCGGCTGCGGCTTCTCGGACAAGCCTGACGACGCGCACTACGAATTCACGCTGGAACGCCGGGTGCGTGACCTGGAAGCGCTCATCGATCATCTGAAACTGCCGCTGAAGTTCACGCTCGTGGTGCATGACTGGGGCGGGATGATTGGCCTGACCTACGCCACGCGGCACCCGGAACGCATCGCCCGACTCGTGCTATTGAACACCGGCGCGTTTCATCTGCCCAAGACGAAGAAACTCCCGCCCTCGCTCTGGCTCTGCCGCAACACGCCGCTCGACGCGTTACTCATCCGCAAGACCGGCCTCTTCGTCCGCCTCGTCACGCGCTGGGGCGTGCGCACGCGCGTGCTCTCGCCCGTCGAACGCGACGCCTACCTCGCGCCGCACACCGCCAAGGCCAGCCGCCTCGCGCAGCTCCGCTTCGTGCAGGACATTCCGCTCACGCCCGACCACCCGACCTACGCGGTCGTGAGCGAAGCGCAGGCGAAGCTCCCGCAGTTCCACGCGACGCCCACGCTGATTTGCTGGGGCGAACAAGACTGGGTCTTCGACAAGCACTTCCTCGCCGAGTGGCAGCGCATTTTGCCGACGGCTGAAGTTCACCGCTTCCCCGACGCCGGCCACCTCGTGCTGGAGGACAAGCCCAACGAAATCCTGTCGCTGGTGAAGCAGTTCTTCGCCAAGCATCCGAACAAGGAGTGAGCGTGCCCGCGACGGTCACCGCCAACATCGCCTCGCATCTCGCTGCGATGGCGGAGCTCCAGCCGGACACGTCGGCAATCCTCGCTCCGCACCGCGACCGCGCCGGCCAGCTCCACTACACACGGCTCACTTTCCGCGAACTCCACGACGCCAGCAGCCAGCTTGCGCGCGGCTTCGAGCGCATCGGAATCCGGCGCGGCGTGCGGACGGCGCTGATGGTGCCGCCCAGTCTAGATTTCTTCGCCGTGACCTTCGCGCTGTTCAAGCTCGGCGCGGTGCCCGTGCTCATCGACCCCGGCATCGGCCTGAAGAACTTCGGCAACTGCCTGGCGGAGGCGGAACCAACAGCGTTCATCGGCATCCCGAAGGCCCACGCCGCCCGCGTGCTGCTGGGCTGGGGGCGGAAGACAATTTCCATTCCGGTAACAGTCGGGACGAAGTGGTTTTGGGGCGGGCACACGCTGGCGGAAGTGCGGAGAGCGGGCGCGGGCGAACTCACCGACCAAGCCGGTTTGGAAACCGGCGCTCCAGCCACCGCCGCCATCCTCTTCACCAGCGGTAGCACGGGCGTGCCGAAGGGTGTCCTCTACACGCACGAAGTTTTTGCCGCGCAAATCGAGCAGCTCCGCCAGCTCTACGGCATCCAGCCCGGCGAGATTGACCTGCCCACTTTCCCGCTCTTCGCGCTCTTCGGTCCGGCGCTGGGCATGACCGAGGTGTTGCCCGAGATGGATTTCGCCCGCCCCGCACAAGCCGACCCCGTGAAGCTCTGCGCCGCCATCGAGCGCTTCCGGGTCACGAACATGTTCGGCTCGCCCGCGCTCATCAATCGCCTCGGTCGCCACGGTGAGGCGCACGGCGTGAAGCTCCCGACTCTCCGCCGCGCCATCTCCGCCGGCGCGCCCGTGCCCGCGAAGACGCTCGCGCGATTCGTCGCGATGCTCCCGCCCGGCCCGCAGGTCTTCACGCCCTACGGCGCGACCGAGTGCCTGCCCGTCGCGAACATCGGCAGCGACGAAATCCTCGGCGAGACGCGCGCGCAAACCGAGTTGGGAAAGGGCGTCTGCGTGGGCCAACCCGTCGCCGGACTCACCGCGAGAATCATCCGCATCACCGACGAACCCATCGCTGCGTGGAGCGATGACCTTGAGCTGCCGTCAGGCGAGATTGGCGAAATCGCGGTGCAAGCTCCACAAGCCTCGCGCGCTTACTTCAACCGCGAGCGATCCACCGCGCTGGCTAAAATCCACACAGCGAATGGCGGGTTCTTCCACCGCATGGGCGACCTCGGTTATCGCGACGCGCGGGGGCGACTCTGGTTTTGCGGACGCAAGTCGCACCGCGTCGTCACGCGGGCCGGGACGCTGTTCACCATTCCCTGCGAGGCCATTTTCAATACGCACCCGGCCGTCTTCCGCACCGCGCTCGTCGGCGTGCCACGCAACGGCGACATCGCGCCAGTGCTGTGCGTGGAGTTGGAGCCGGAAGCGCGCGGCCAGGACGACGCCAAGCTCCGCGCGGAGCTGCTAGCCCTCGGCGCGAAGTTCCCGCACACGCAGGCGATTCGGACGGTGCTCTTTCACCCCGCCTTCCCCGTGGATATCCGACACAACGCAAAAATCTTCCGGGAGAAGTTAGCGATTTGGGCGCAGGAGCAACTCGGATGAACGCACTCGTCACCGGTGGAGGCGGCTTTCTCGGTCAGGCCATCGTGCGGGCGCTGCGGGCGCGCGGCGATGCCGTGCGCAGCTTGTCGCGGCAGGATTACCCGGCGTTGCGAGACATGGGAGTGGAGCAAGCGCGCGGGGATGTCGGCGACGCGGCGACGGTCGCGGCGGCGGCGGCGGGTTGCGACATCGTGTTCCACGTCGCGGCGAAGGCGGGGCTGTGGGGACCTTACGAGGACTACCATCGGGCGAACGTGCTGGGCACGGAGAATGTCATTGCAGCGTGTCGGCAGCAGGGCATTCGCAGGCTCGTTCACACCAGTTCGCCGAGCGTGGTGTTCAACGGGCGCGACATGGAAGGCGTGGATGAATCGGTCTCTTACCCGGCACACTTCGAGGCACATTACCCGCACACGAAGGCGCTCGCGGAACAGCTCGTTCTGAAGGCCAACTCGCCGACGCTCGCCACCGTCGCGCTGCGCCCGCACCTCATCTGGGGGCCGGGCGATAATCATCTGCTGCCACGGCTCATCGCGCGGGCGAAGGCGGGGCAACTCCGCCGCATCGGCGCGCAGAGCAAGCTCGTGGACACGGTGTTCATCGAGAACGCGGCGGACGCGCACCTGCTGGCAGCGGACGCGCTCGCGCCGGGCGCGGCCTGCGCGGGCAAGGCTTACTTCATCTCGAACGGAGAGCCGATTCCTCTGTGGGACATGGTGAACCGGATGCTCGCCGCCGCCGGCTTGCCGCCGGTTACCCGCACGGTGCCTGTGTCGCTCGCGGTGGCGTTGGCGTGGACATTCGAGACCATCGCGCGCGTGACGGGCAGCACGCGCGAGCCGCGCCTGACGTTGTTCATGGCGCGCGAAATGAGCACCGCGCACTGGTTCGACATCGGTGCGGCGAAGCGGGATTTCGGCTACGTGCCGAAGGTGACTACGGAGGACGGGCTGCGGCGGCTGACGGAGCACTTGCGAACGGGGGATGGAGCGAGAACCACTCACCTGCACTGACTGGCACTCATGGAAGACAACGCAAAACACGGTCCGCCACTTCAGGGCGCCAGCTCGTCAACGTCCTGCCCCCAGGACGTTGCCCTGGGCTGGTATGCGGCAGGCCTTCAGCGTGCGACTTCGGGGGGTGGTTTCAACCCTGTCGGCAGTGGGGGGAATCGCAGCATGACCCCGGACTGGCCAGCACTCTTCGCTCCGCGCCCATTGGCTTCGCGGGCGGTGGAGTTGGTGCCGCCGAGATTGGCGGGACCGGTGTGGTTCGCCTGCGCCCGGGCGGGTGACTTGGTTGCGCTGCCGCCGGAAGCTTTTCTGACCGTTGCGGAGAGCACGCGGGCGAGCGCGTTCAAGTTCGGGCAGCCACGGGAGAATTTCACGCTGGGGCGGCTGGCGGGGAAGCTGGCCTTGGAGCGCGGACGCCTACGTCCGCGGGAACGGGCTGCGGACGTGGGCGTCGGCACTCCAAACGTCGGTCAGCCGAGCGGTGCGTGGCGCGAAGTGGAGATTGGCAACGGGGAGCGTGGCGAGCCGATAGTGAGCGAGGTCGGCGTGGCATCAGCACTTGGCGTGAGCTTGAGTCATGTGAACGGGCTGGGCGTGGCGGTGGCGTTTTCGGCGGGGGAGCGGGTGGGATTGGACTTGGAGCTGATTGACCCGAAACGCGCGGAGACGGTGCGCAAGGGCGTGCCGCTGTCGGCGGAGGAAGAGTCGTGGTTGAAGGTCACTTCACTGCCGGAGGGGACGGCGTTGCTGCTGCTGTGGACGGCGCGCGAGTCGCTGGGCAAGGCGCTCGGCTGCGGCCTGGCGTGCCAGTGGGAGACGCTGGCGTTGCAGCGAATTGAAGTGGGCAGCGACGGAGCTTGCACTGGGCAGTTTCTACATCATCCCCAATTCCGCTGTGTGAGTTGGGTGGGGCCGGAGGCGGTGATGTCGCTGGCGTTTGCGGCGGCCTGAAGCTGGAGATTGGCCGCAAAGAACGCAAAGAGAAGACAGCGCGGGGAAGCTTGTGGAGATCAAACCGTGCTGGAGAACGCGTGGTGACGGGCGTTTCTTTTTTGCGCCTGCTTGCGTTCTTTGCGGCCAATCTCGGGGGCCGGGCCGGGACTGTTCGCGGGCGAGACGCCCGGGGAGACAGGCGGGACGCCTGCCCCACTATGGTGCAGTTATTCCGCGTTCGGATAGGAGCCGAGCACCTTCACGAAGCTGCACTGAGCGGCGAGTTGCACGATGGCTTTAGCAACCTTGCCTTCGCTGGAGTGGCCGTCGCAGTCCACAAAGAAAAAATACTCCCAGACGCGGCGCTTGCTGGGGCGGCTCTCAATCTTGGTCATGTTGAGGCGGAACTTGCGGAAGGGCGCAAGCGCGCGATGCAGCGCGCCGACCTCGTCGGCGATGCTGAACATGAGGCTGGTGCGGTCGTGGCCGGTGGCGGGGCTGCACTTGCGGCCGAGCACAAGAAAGCGCGTGGCGTTGGCGGCGTTGTCCTGGATGTCGTGTTCGAGCACGGGCACGCCGTATTTCTCGGCGGCGAGCAGGCCGGCGATGGCGGCGGAATGCTTCTCCTTCGCGGCCAGCTCGGCACTGCGGGCGTTGGAGGAGGTCTCGACGATTTCCGCGCCGCCGAGGTTTTTGTGAACCCAGGTGCGACATTGCGCGAGTGACTGCGGGTGGACGTAGAGTTTCTTGATGCCCTCGCGACGGGATTTGCTCACGAGGCAGTGCGAGATGGGTAGGACGATTTGGGAAACAATCTTCAGTTCGCTGTCCACGAACATATCGAGCGTGTGCGTGACGACGCCTTCGGTGGAGTTCTCGACGGGCACGACGCCGTAGTCGGCGCGGCCCTTGGCAACCTCGTTGAAGACATCGGCGATGGTCTTCTGCGCCGCGTAGAGCAGGCTGGAGCCGAAGCGTTGGATGGCCGCCTGATGCGTGAAGGTCGCCTCCGGGCCGAGGTAGGCGATGGTCATGGACTTCTCCAACGCGAGGGCGCTGGACATGATTTCGCGGTAGATGGCGCGGAGGGAGGCGTCGGTGATGGGGCCGCTGTTGTGCTTGCAGACGCGCTGGAAGACCTGGCG
>JAYTIO010000583.1:0-2044 GCA_043731805.1 Pedosphaera sp.
TGGCCGAGGCGGCTCGGAAATCGCGGCTGCCGGACGTGAGCTTGGGCGTTGAGGGCCGCCAGTTCAGCGGGGACGGCGGGTTCCGCAGCGGGATGTTCACGCTCCGCGTCTCGTTGCCGTGGGCAAACGGTGAGAAGTATCGCCGGGACTACGCCCGCGAGCAGGCGAAGAAGAAATCCGCCGAACAGGAACGCGAAGACCAGATGCTCATGGTGCGGGAGGAACTGCATCACTTGACCGTCGGCCTGGATTCCGCCCGGCGCGAAGCGCTGCTGCAACGCGACGAAATCGTCCCTCGCGCCACACAGGCACTCACCAGTCGGCTCGCCGATTGGGCGACCGGGCGGGGTGCTCTGCGCGACGTGTTCGACGCGCGCCGGATGGCGCTCGACGCACAGTTGATGTCCGCCCGCGCGGTGGCCGAGCAACACGGGATGCTGGCGGAGCTGCTGCTCTGGACCGGCCTCGACAACCCCGACGCCCTCGCACCGCTGGCCCACGAGCCGCCCATCTTTTCCCACGACGACACGTCCGCCCTCCATGACCACTGATCCTGCCCATATGAACGCCGCTGCCTTTGTTTCATCACCCCGTCGTAGCCGGTTCTGGCCGGGCCTCTGGTTCGCCCTTGCGTTGGGCCTCTTGCTGTCGGCCTGCAAACCCGGGAGCAGCGCCACGAAGCCGGACAACGTGGATTACTACACCTGCACCATGCACCCGTCGGTGAAGAAGCAGAGTCCCACGGACAAGTGCCCCATCTGTTCGATGGATTTGACGCCCGTGATGAAGAAGGAAGGCCACACGCACGCGGTGACTGCGGGCGACGCGGACTACTACACCTGCGCCATGCACCCCTCGGTGAAGTCCAAAGACCCGAAGGCCAAGTGTCCGCTGTGCTCGATGGACTTGGTGCCCGTGAAGAAGAAGGCGATGACCGGGGACACGAACTCGCCCACCCAAGCGGCGGAAGACGCGCCCAGCGAATTCAGCGTGCCGGTCGCGCGCCAGCAGCAAATCGGCGTGACCTATGCCGCCGTGGAGAAGATGCCGTTGCGACACAACATCCGCGCCGTGGGCATGGTGGCCTACGACAAGCAACGCCATTGGGATTATGTCGCGCGCGTCGAAGGCTACGTGAAGCAGTTGGCCGTCTTCTCGCGCGGCGAATTGGTCGAAAAGGACGCACCACTGCTCACTATCTACAGCCCCGACTTGCTGACCACGCAGAACGAGTTCGTGGACTTGTTGAAGATGCGCGACGATGCCCGCGCCAAAGGCAACGACGCCGTGCTCGCGAGCACCGAACGTCTCATCGGTTCGGCGAAGCAGCGCCTCCGCCTGTGGAACATCGGTGACGCGCAAATCGCCGAATTGGAGCAGAGCCGCCAGCCCGAGGAGACGCTCACGCTCCATTCGCCGTTCCGGGGCGTGGTGCAGGACATCGGCGTTGACCAGGGCCGCAAAGTGATGAACGGCGACCATCTTGTGGACATCGTTGACCTCTCAGTCGTGTGGGTGTGGGCGCAGTTCTATCAGGACGAAGTGCCGATGCTGAAACGCGGGCTGTCCGTCACCGTCACGACCGCGACGTATCCCGGTGAGAAGTTCACCGGCAAAATCACCCTCGTCGACCCGTTCCTCAACGACAGCCAGCGCACCGCGCGCGTCCGCATCGACGTGGAGAACGCCGACCTCCGGCTCCGGCCCGACATGTATGTGGACGCGGAACTGACGATGGACATGGGAGAAGGGCTGGCCGTGCCCGTCCCCGCCGTGCTGCCCACGGGCCGGCACAACATCGCTTTTGTCGACAAGGGCGAGGGCCGGCTGGAGCCGCGCTTCGTCGAGTTGGGCGGCAAGTTCGGCGACTTCTACGAGGTGAAGTCCGGCCTAAAGGAGCATGAGCGCGTGGTCACGAGCGCCAACTTCCTCATTGATGCCGAGGCCAAGGTGCAGGGCGCGTTGAAATCGTGGTGAGCGCCGAGGACCCGCCCATGCAAGCCGACCCCACCCACTCCGCGCCGGTCGAACGGAAGCCGTTCCT
>JAYTIO010000584.1:0-8755 GCA_043731805.1 Pedosphaera sp.
ATCCTTGATCATGGCTCTGACCAAGGCCCCGCCGATGTTCCCCGCGCCGCCGGTGACTAGGATTTTTTTCAAAGTCCTGGCCTTAACTTTTGGATGCGAGCCAGCTCGGACGGGCCGGCTCACCCGGGGGAGGACCTTGAGCGACTTTGCCGCCTGAGAGGGTGGTTTGCAGCCACTGCTCCAGCACGAAGACCGCCCACTTGCGATACCAGTTCTGCGTCGGCACAGGGCAAGTGCGGTCCAGCGCGGAGAAGACTTCGCGCCACTCGGTGCCCAGCCATTGCTCGAAGGGAAAGAGGAAGCCCCGCTTGGGCTGGCGGGCGATCCAGTCCGGCACTTCCGGCACCGCTTGCAGGAGGAAGCGTTTGCCCGGCTGCAGGCGCGTCGCCGCCGGGATGCGCGTGAGCGTGTTCACCAACGGCAAGTCGAGGAACGGCACGCGCAGCTCCAGGCCGTGCGCCATGCTCATCACGTCGCCGTCGCGCAAAAGTTGGTTGCGCATATAGCGCGTCAGTTCGAGGCGGCTCACGGAATCTTCCGGCGTCGGGTCAGCGGGGAGTTCCGCGTCGGAAAAATTCTCCGCCACATCTTCGCCCGTGTAGTGGCGGGTCAACACGCTCGCCTCCGCACTGGTGAACGTGCCGCGGAGCGCCGCGTAGGCGGTGTCCAACCGGGCCGGCTGACCGAACATTTCACCGAGGCGGCGCAGCGGCGGCTTCCCAGCCCGGCCCAACAGCGCGCGCACGCCGAAGCGCACCGGCCCCGCCCCGCGCAGGCGGCGGTTCCACGCAGCCAGGCGCGGCACCTCGCGAAAGGACTTGTAGCCACCGAAGAGTTCATCTCCGCCGAGCCCGGAAAGGACGACCTTCATCCCTTGCTCGCGCGCGAACTTGGACACCGTGAAGGAGTTCAGCCCGTCAATGCTGGGCTGGTCCATCACCTTGAGAAACTGGCCGAAAAGTTCCTTACCCGTGCCCCCGTCGAGCTGCCACTCGTGATGCGTCGTGCCGAAGTGGGCGGCCGTGCGCCGCGCCAGCCCACCTTCGTCGCCCGGCGAGCCGGGGAAGGAAATTGAGTAAGTATGCAGGTCTTGCCGCCCAACCGCCCGGGCCAGGCCGACGAGTGCCGTCGAGTCAATGCCGCCGCTCAGGAACACGCCCACCGGCACGTCGCTGATGAAGTGGTGCGCCACCGAATCCAGCAAGGCCGCGCGCGTGACACCCACCGCCGCCGGCTCCGCGATAGCCTGCGGGGTGAATCGCAACTGCCAGAAGCGCCGCGTCTCCAGCCGTCCAGCGCGCCAGATGGCGGCGTGGCCCGCTGCGAGGGACCGCACATCCTTTAATAGGGTCAGCGGCTCCGGCACCGAGCCGGTGCGGAAGTAGCCATGCAAGCCCTGCGGGTCTAAGTCGCGGGCCACCAAGCCGGAGGCGAGCAACGCGCGAACCTCCGAGGCAAAAATCAATCTGCCGCCTGATTCCGCGAGATAGAGCGGCTTGATGCCGAACGGATCGCGGGCGAGGAGACAGGTGCGCTCGCGTTCGTCCCAAAGAGCGAAGGCGAACATCCCACGCAGTTTCGCCACGCATTCGGCTCCGTAGGCTTCGTAGGCGCGGAGCACGACCTCCGTGTCCGAGTTGGACCGGAACACGACGCCTCGCTCCTGCAGCGGGCCGCGGAGTTCCCCGAAATTGTAAATCTCCCCGTTGAACACGATGACGAACCGTCCGTCCGGTGAAACCATCGGCTGATGGCCGGCCGGGCTGAGGTCGAGAATAGAAAGCCGCGCATGCGCCAGCGCGGCCTGTCTGCCCGGCGAAAGGAACTGTCCGGAGTCGTCCGGCCCGCGATGCCGCAGCGCGGCCAGCATGTCCGGCAACACTGCACACTCCGCCTCAGGCAGTGGATTCTGGCTCACGATGCCGACGATGCCGCACATGATTATCAATTATCGCCGCTCGGCCACGAGCATTTCACCACCCGTTTCCAACACGTGATCCAGCGGAGAACGGCCACGGTGATAGTCATCCAAACGCCAAAGCTGAAAGCCCATCTCACGTAGGAATCGCTGGGCATCGCCGGGTTGGCCGCCCGGCACGCGCGCTTCGGCCCAGTCGAGGAACTCGAAGACGATGAAGTTGAGTTCGCGACGCTCGATCAGGCCGCGCGCGCCCTTGAGCACGAGCACCTCGAAGCCTTCTACGTCCACTTTCATCGCCGCTACCCGCTGGCTTCCTGCGCTAGAAACCATTTCATCCACGGTCCGGGCAGGCACGCGATGCGTGGTGCTGCCCGCGAGATTGCCCAACCCGCTCATGCCAAACGAACGGGCCGGGGCTTCGAAGAAGTTAACTTCGCCCGGTTGGTCGGCCGCCGCCGCGTGATGGTGCAAGACGTTTGTGAGTTGGTTTTCACGGACATTGCGGTCGAGATACTTAAACACGGGTGGACTGGCCTCGACGGCGATAATTTTCCCGGACCTCCCGACACTGGTCGCCAGGGGCAGAGTGAAAACGCCGACATTCGCACCAATGTCCAATGCAGTATCGCAGGGCTGTAAGCGGCTCTGCAACAGAGCGAGCACTTCCGGCTCGTAGTCGCCCGAAGTGAGCAAGCTGAACGCAATCGGCTCCTGGGCATTGGGGACGTGAATGCGCTGCCCGTTCCGGGTCGGGATACACAATGGGCCACGCATGCCGGGATGCCAGTTGAGCAGCGATCGAGCGAGCCTCTGCTTCCCCCGCAGGCCGGTGGGCAGCAAGCGCAGAAGGCGCGCCATGGTGGCAATCCAATTCATGCGCTGGAACTTGGCGTCGTCACCCTGGCCAGCGCCGTGGATAACCGCGCGCAAAACCGGTCGAAGCCGAACTCGGCCACGACCTGGCGGCGCAACTCTTCGGACTGGAACATCAGGGGATGCACATGGCGGCCTGAGAGGATGTCGGAGAGGGTCGTGGCGATCTGGCCGATGTCCAGGGGGTCCACCAGTGCGCCGAACCGCCCGTCGGCGAGCGGTTCCACCGAGCCATCCCGGTTGCCAGCCAGCACGGGCTTGCCGCAGGCCATGGCCTCGAGGAAGACGATGCCGAACCCTTCACCCGTGCTGGGCATGGCAAACACGTCGCAGAGCTGATAGTGGGCGCATAACTCGTGCGCCGGGATGAAGCCGGCGAACCGCACCCATGCGGCGACTCCCGCCTCGTGCGCGAGCCGCTCGAGGTTCGGCCGGTCATCGCCCGAGCCTCCGATGAGATAATACGCATCGGGCACTTGCTGACGGATGGCGGGCAGCGCGGCGATCACGCGGTCAAAGCCCTTGTAGCGCTCGCTGGCGGAGAGCCGCCCGAAAGTGAAGATTACCCTGGCCTGGGGAGGCAAAGCGTAGCGCGCCAGCAGCACTGCCGATTTCGGCCCAGGCACGAAGCGGGGCGCGTCGAAGGTGTTCGGCAGGACGCTCAGCCGCTCCGAGGGAATCCCCTGCTCCGCCCCCACGCGGTCCCGGGTGTAACGGCTCACACACAAAGTGAGATCTGCTGCTTGTAGGGCGCCACGGAGGGCGGGTCGCTGGTTTCCCCAGACCTCGATGCCATGGGCCACTCCGATGTAAGGCGTGCCGCAAAGGCGCTTGAGCAGCCGCGCCGCAGGCAGGAAGTTGGCATGGGACGAGATCACAAGGTCCGGGCGGTGTCGGATGCCCGCCCAGAGCAGCGAAACCACAAAGGCAGCGGTTTGGGAACGGAACCATCGGTTTTCGCGGGAGTGCTTGGGGAACGTCCGCAACAAACGCCGGGGCGCAATCGTCTGAAGCGCTCGCTCGAGGAAGTGCGAGAACGCCTGCACGCCGCCCCTGCTGGCATCCAAATCTGGCACCCAAAGATGAGTTCCACTCACGTAGGCAGAGGCGCGGATCGCTGGCTGACGGATTCGGAATCTGACCGCGCCCGTCGCCGATACCAAGGCGTCCGGAACAATCCCTCCTCGATGACCTCAATGATGAAGACCGTGGACGCCACGGACATGACCACCTCGGCCAGCGAGGCCAGCGGAAGAATTACCGGCATGCCCAAGAGGAACCAGCGCGCACAACGCCAGCCATCCCCCTGCGACAGGGCGGCCCCCGCCCGGGCGTCACACTGGCCGACGTAGAACCCAAACAACAACGCCCCGAGCAGCAGACCCCACTGGCCGAAGTTTAGGTAGAATTCGAGCACTGGCCCCACCCCGACGCTCGTGCTCGCCCCAAAGGTGATGCCCGTGAAATCCGACACGATATTCCCACTGCCGGCCTTCATGGGTTTGTCTGGCCAGATAATCCGTGGGATCACCGCGAGCAGTGCATCAATTACTGTTTGGCCATTGGCGAACTCGACGTGCCCCATCTCCAATCGCTCCACCGCCGCGCCCACCAGCACATTCTGGTTCATGCGTCCGTTCACCATCGCCACATGCGTCTGGTTGCCCGGGGTGAACCACTCAAATCCCTCCGCAGCATCCGAGACCGCCTTGAATCTTAACGCGTAGGCTTCATCGCCCCAAACGGTTGAGCGGATCTCATTCCGTCCCTTGAAATATGCGACGAATACGGACACCCCAAAGAAACAGAGGACAAAAGTCAGGGGAACCAGAACCCAGCGCGGACGGAATTTCACCGCGAAGAAGCTGAACACCGTGATCACCGAATTGGTGCCAAAACCAATGAACCCACCCTGGAGCATGCTCACCAGAGGGAAAAGCACCCCGCTCAGTCCCAACACCAACGCGGCCCAAGGCAAATTCCCCTCCGCGACGGCCAAATAGCAGCTCAACCCAACCGCCACCACCATCAGACTGGAAATGTTTTGGACCGCCGCGCCAATGGAGGGAATCCGGCTCAACAACGGAATGAGGACGATCGTCGCTAACAATCCCAGCTTCAACAGCCAGCCCACATCCTGCCTCGCACCCAACTCCTGATGCGCGACCACATCCACCCGGCGCACCCTCAGCATCCCGGCCACCAACCCCACGGAGAAGGCGATGTTGGAGACGACCACTTTGGCAAAGCCGACGAACAAATCCGGGTCCACGCCTGACTGACCTCCCTCCAGAAGCGGCAGAATGGCGGCGAACACGTAGTTGATGATCTGATGCAGGCAATACGCCACCGTAAGCCCGGCCAACGGGCGGTGGCTCGCCCCGGCGACGAACAGCACGGCGAACCAGCAGCCCACCACCAGAGCGGCATACGAAGCAAGTTCAACGGCGTCATTCATATCATAACCAGCGGGCACCCGTGCGGATGCACCGCATCATCGGCGATGCTTTTCCAGTGTCACTACCCCGGTTTGGTGGACCACTGGCTTCATCGCAACTTGCCTGCCCCCTTTCGGGGGCTTTTACGGTCAATTCCTCTCATCGCCACCGCCACGAATTCCTGAGCCACGGTTCGCCAGTCGCGCGGCGCGTGGCTGGCCCCCACGGCGTCCACCATCGCCGCCAGTTGCTCGCGATGGGCGGCGCACCACCGGAGCTGCTCCGCGTAGCCGGCCGCGTCCCGGATCGGGCGGATCCAGCCGGTGCGGCCTTCACTCACCAATTCGGGGGCGGCGCAATTGGGCGTCGCCAACAGAGGCAGCCCCGCCGCCTGCGCCTGGGCCAGAACAACCGCAAAACCGTCCTGCAAGGTGGGAAACAGGAACACATCTCCCCACGCATATTGCCCGGGCAGTTCGTGCTGCGGCACGCGCGGGCGGAACTCCATCACCGTGCGAGCCTCCCGGAGCAGGTGGCGTGCGTCCTGCGCGATCCCACCTACGAAACGGCAACGCGCGAGCGGCCCCAGGGCGCGCGCCGTCTGGATCAGATAGGGCACGCCTTTCTGCAGGGACCAGGTGCCCACCGTCAACACCCGCAACGGCTCGCCGGCCCGGATCCGCGCTTTCCGAGCGGCCAGCGTCTCGCCCGTGGCGCGGAAGCGCACCAACTCGCTGCCCAGAGGCACCAGCACCAGCTTCTCCTCGGCCACGCCCCGCTCGATGAAGGAATCCTTGGCAAAACGTGACAGCACCGTTATCTGGTCGCACAACGCATACTCGCGGATTTCCCGCGCCCGCATCCACGGGCTGGGCTTCTCCAACGACACCCCCGTCAGTCGCTCCTCCTCGGCCAGGATGGCATGCTGGGTTTCAATGTGGGCCGAACCACGGACCAATGATCGCAGCGGCCCGCCCGCGCCGAGCCGCTGCCAAAGCTCCTCCGCTATCCCGCTGAAGCAGTGGACCACATCGTAGTCCTCACTTCGGACCCGTCCTGCTGCCCAGCGGGAAAAGGCCCGATGCACCCAAGCTTCCAGCGGCATCGGCGCTCCCCGGGAACGCGGACACCGTTGGAGGAGACGCGAGGCGACGCCATGCCAGACGCAGCCAGTCACCCGCTCGGGCGGCAGGCCAAACCGTGCGGCCACGCGCCGCGGGTAGTTCGTGAACACCTGCGTTTCCACCCCCGCCTCCAGCAATGCCCGCGCAAGGTCGAACCCATGAAACCGCCCGTGAACCACGATGGCAACCCGTAGTGACATAATCAGCCTTCCCTCCACGATGAGTCGAGCATGGTGCGCAATCGGTCGGCGTAAGTATGCCCGCCGCCCGTGATCCGCGCATGAGCGGCAGCCGCCATCCGTGCCCGCTCGGCGGGCTGGCTCAGGAGTCGTCGTGCCGCCTGAATCATGTCGTCCGTATCACTGAAGTAGGCCGCGCACTCGCCGTCCGGCCCGAGCAACTCGCGGTGTTCCGCCGTGTCCTCCGCCAGCATGCACCCGCCCATCGCGGGCACCTCAAAGGTGCGCATCGCATGGCCGTCACGGTTGGCCCGGCGCACGAGGCACAGAACCAACTTCGCCGCCGGGGTCACGCGCCGCAGCGTGGCCAGGTCCGCGATGCCATGCGCGTGCGGTCGTAAGTCCGCCTCCCGATCCCAATAGCCGCCGTAGAGCGCCACGTTCAAGCCGGCTGCGCGGAGCGCCCTGACACAGGGCAGCCGGTCCTGATCCGCACCACCGGCGAAGAGCACATCCACCGCGCGCTCCGCCGGGCTTGCGCCCCCCGCCGGGAAGTGCAGTTCTGGATGATAGGCGAACGGCAGGTAGCTGACCGCCCGGCAGCCATGCGTGCGGAGGTCGTCCAAATTCATGCGGCGCGGGGAGAACACGGCGTCGTAACGCGGCAGGACTTTCAGGAACCAAGGTGAGAACTGCGCGCGGTTCCAAGGATCATCGGTGAGGAAGTTCAGGCTGGTGATGCCGCGCAACCGCAACTCCTCCAGCCCCGCGCCTGACACTGGGGCGAAGCCGGTCGTGAGCACATGAGTCGCCTCGAATTCGCCCGCCCGCCGGACCGCCTCGCGGCTGAACGCGCCGAGCCTGGCCGGCCGTCTCCCCAGCCGCCACAGCAACGCGCGCACGAACCGGCTGCGGGCTTGGGCGGCGTTTGCGTCCTGAAACTGCACCTCCAAGCCGAGATGTCGTGCTGCAGCGAGGAGGTGTGCGCCCACATGCGCTTCCTCGGCGATTCCGACAATCGAGAGACGCACTTTGGACAAGTTTGGATTCGCCTCGCTCACGGCCGCGGCGCTCTTAGATAAACGCTCTTCACAACCACAGGGTCCACGCCCGCGCCGTGCTCTGCACCCAGCCGCCGGGCCAGTGCGCGCTCCTCGTCCGACACGCCGACCGTGGCCAGGAACCAATCATCCGGCCGGCGTCCAGCGAGCGCGTCGCGCGCAGCGGTGAGCGACGCGTATGCAAGGCCGATGGTCTGGGGCACGTCATCGCGCAGGAGCACCGGCACGCCGTCCACGACCGAATACTCCGCGCCGCTGGGCGAGCGCAGGACATCGCCTCGCTGGGTTAGCGGTTCACCCGTGCGGGGGCAGGCCAAGTTTGCATGGAGCCACATGTCCATTGTTAGTTCCCCCGCTGCGGTGTCCCCGCCCGCCGCCGATGACAGTGCCAACGCCCGGTTGGCGTCTGCGCGCGGCTCTGCTCACTCAGAGCGGGGTGGCGAGGATGGTGCATTGGACGCCTGCTTCCTCGGCTTTCAGGAAATCATCCACGCTTTTCACGACCCGGCCCAGATGCACCTCGGTCCCGCGATAGTTGAAGTCCCGGAGGAACTCCTCTGCTGCCTCGAATGCGAATGGCCGTTCCCGACGGTTGCGGTGGAGTTCCACCAGCACGGTTGGCCGCTTCCGAGCCCAGAGCGCCGCTCCATTCTTCAGGGCGAAACATTCTGCCGTCTCCAAATCCAGCTTCAAGAAATCCGGGTCGGGCAGGCCCCGTTCCCCGACGAGCTCGTCAATGCCGCTGCAAGCGACAGTCTCGATTTGCACGTTGCCCAAGTCCAACTGCTTGCCGGGCATGTCCACCGGCCCGCTGGCCGCGCCCAGATTGCTCGCAAACCGGATCGTGCTGTGCGCCTCTCCCACCGCCAGGTGATGCACCGTGACATTCGTCCACCCGTTCCGGGCAGGCAGGAGCGACACCCGCTTGAAGTTCCGTTCCGAAGCCTCGAAGACGTGGACCGTCCCGCCCGGCCCCACCCGCCTCCGCATCGCGGCCGCATAGATGCCCAGATAAGCACCGCAATCAAAAGCGATCTGTCCGGGCTTCAAAATCTCTCCGAGCAGCCGCAAAATTCTCCGGTCATACGTGCCGAGCCAATACGCGGACTCGTCCCGGAAATCAATGCGCAGCCGGACCCCGCGGCAAGGCCCCGACAGC
>JAYTIO010000585.1:0-2409 GCA_043731805.1 Pedosphaera sp.
GCAAGTAGCGGAGCGCGGGCCTCCGCCCGGCACGGCATTTCCTTCGTGCCCCTTCGCCCTCCTTCATGCTCTCCTCCCACCGTGACTGACGAGCCCATCATTGACCTCCACAGCGACACCTACTTCATGGGTGAAGCCCTCCGCCTCGCCGCCCGCGCCTACGAAGCCGAGGAAGTCCCCGTCGGCGCCGTCGTCGTGCGGAACGGACGCATCATCGCCCGCGCGTTCAATCAAGTAGAGTTGCTCAAAGATGCCACCGCCCACGCCGAGATGCTCGCCATCACCCAAGCCGAGGAAGCCGTCGGCGATTGGCGGCTCAACGACTGCACGCTCTACGTCACCAAGGAGCCGTGCCCCATGTGCGCTGGCGCGATTGTCCATGTCCGTTTCCCACGCGTCGTGTTCGGCGTGGGCGATGCCAAGGGCGGCGCGGCCGGCGGCGCGTTGAACCTCCTCCAATTCCCCGGCCTCAACCACCAGTGCGACATCACGCGCGGCGTCCGCGAAGAAGAATGCCGCGCCATGCTCCTCAGCTTCTTCTCCGAGCGCCGCGCTGCGAACGAGCGTGAGAAGAAGTCCCAGCCGCCGTTAAGCTAGCCGCGTGACTCCAGTCGAACCGAACCCAACCCCGCCGCCGCCGGCGATTGACCGAGCGCGGCTGGAACGCGCCTTGAAGAAGGCCCGCGCCGCCCTGCTCGCCGAGCGTGGCCCGCACGGCCACTGGGAAGGTGAGTTGTCCAGCAGCGCGCTCTCCACGGCCACGGCGGTGACGGCTCTCGAATTGTGGCAGCGCGCCGTGCCGGCGGCTTCCAGCCGCCGTTCGAGCGGCAACGAAACCGAAACGGCGGCTGGCAGCACGCCGGCACGGGCCATCGAGTCCGGCCTCAAGTGGCTCGCGGAGCATCAGAACGCCGATGGCGGCTGGGGCGATACCGGGTTGAGCTTCTCCAACATCAGCACCACCGCGCTGTGCTGGGCGGCGTTTGGTGCGGTGCCCGGCGCGGAGTTGAAATGGCCGGAGAACGTTCACCGTGCCGAAACGTGGCTGGCAGAGCACTCGCGGGCGAAGGCTTCGCCGAACCAACCGGACGCAAAACCCAAAACCCAAAACCCAAAACTCGAAACCACCCAGCTCATCTCCGCCCTCATCGCCCGCTACGGCAAGGACCGCACTTTCTCCGTCCCCATCCTCACGATGTGCGCGCTGGCCGGGCGACTCGGCGAGGGCAAGGAGGCTTGGCGACGCGTCATTCAGCTCCCGTTCGAGCTGGCCGCGCTGCCGCACAAGTTCTTCGCCGCGCTGCGCCTGCCGGTGGTGAGTTACGCGCTGCCCGCGCTCATTGCCATCGGGCAAGTGCGGCACCATCACCTGCCCACGCGCAACCCGCTCACGCGCTGGCTCCGGGACCGCGCGCGGGCCAAGACCCTCTGTGTGCTGGAGCGCATCCAGCCCCCCGGCGGCGGCTTCCTCGAAGCCACGCCGCTGACGAGCTTCGTGACCATGAGCCTCGCAGGCAGCGGCCACGCGGACCATCCCGTCGCGCTGCGCGGCGTGGAGTTCCTGCTCAAGTCCATGCGCGCCGACGGCAGTTGGCCGATAGACACGAACCTCGCGACGTGGGTGACGACGCTCGCCGTCAACGCGCTTGGCCCGGGCATCCACGAAGTGATGAGCGCCGAGGAGCGCGGGCGCATCCTCGACTGGCTGCTCGGCCAGCAATACCGCACCGTGCATCCCTACACGAACGCCGCCCCCGGCGGCTGGGCGTGGACCGACCTCCCCGGCGGCGTGCCCGACGCGGACGATACGGCCGGCGCGCTGCTCGCGCTGCGCCGCCTCGGCGAGCCGGATGACACCGCAGTGTCAGCGGCGGCCGCCGGGGTGACTTGGCTGCTCGACCTTCAGAACCGCGACGGCGGCATCCCCACGTTCTGCAAGGGCTGGACAGGCCTGCCCTTCGACCGCAGCAGCAACGACCTTACGGCCCACGCGCTGCGGGCTTGGTTGGTGTGGCGCGATCTGCTTCCTCCGCAGGTGCAGCATCGGATCGACCAGAGCACCAAGCGCGGCATCGCGTACCTGTTGAAGACGCAACGGGCGGACGGAGCGTGGGCACCGCTCTGGTTCGGCAATCAGCACGCGGCGGAGATCGGGAACCTCACCTACGGCACCAGCCGCGTGCTGCGCCTCGGCCGAGTTCTGCCGGAGGACGCCTTCGACCGGGGCATCGCCTGGCTCATCGCGAATCAAAATGCCGACGGCGGCTGGGGCGGGCGCGCCGGCACCCCGAGCAGCATCGAGGAGACAGCCCTGGCGCTCGATGCGCTCGCCGAAGTGCCGCCGTGCGACGCCGCGGATCGCGGCGTCGAGTACTTGCGGATCGCCACCCGCGACGGCACGCACTTCCC
>JAYTIO010000586.1:0-5077 GCA_043731805.1 Pedosphaera sp.
ACGAGGGGTTTCTGGCCGTAGAGATGTTTCTTGTGCTTGAGCGCGGTGACCATCATCGGCGCGTGGTGGAAGTCGGGCGTGGCGACGAGCACCGCGTCGAAGTCACCGACCTTGTTGGCGAAGGCTTCGCGGTAATCCTTCAGGCTCCAGGCGTTGGGGAACTCCTTCTTCATCTTGTCCAGTTCGCGCTGGTCCACGTCGGTGAAGCCGGCCCACTCGATTTGCGGATGGCCCTTGAGCGCGCCGCGGTCCGCGCCGCCCATGCCGCCGACGCCGATTTGGTAGAGGCGGAGTTTGCTGTTGAGGTTCGTCTGTGCGCGGGCGAGCGGCGAGAGCGCGGCGACGGCGGTGGTGAGCACGGCACCGGTGCGGAGAAAGGTGCGGCGGGTGACCGGTGAAACGGTGGGGGCTTGGGTGTTCATATGTGTGGGCGGAGGATAGGCGGAAACGCCGCTGCCTCAAGCAAACTCTCTCGTGCGAGCGCAGCCGCCAACGTAAGGAGGCGGACTCCCGCGACGAACCAACGTCCCAAATCCGCCTCCTCACGTCGTCGGCTACGCTCGCACGAGAGAGTTTGCTTGAGGCAACGGCGTTTCGATCTATCCTTTGCCCACACATATGAACACCCCAGCCCCCACCGTTTCGCCCGTCACCCGCCGCACCTTCCTCCGCACCGGCGCGGTGCTCACCACCGCCGTCGCCGCGCTCTCGCCGCTGGCCCGCGCGCAGACCAACCTCAACAGCAAACTCCGCCTCTACCAAATCGGCGTCGGCGGCATGGGCGGCGCGGACCGGGGCGCGCTCAAGGGGCATCCGCAGATTGAGTGGGCCGGCTTCACCGACGTGGACCAGCGCGAGCTGGATAGGATGAAGAAGGAGTTTCCCAACGCCTGGAGCCTGAAGGATTACCGTGAGGCCTTCGCCAACAAGGTCGGCGACTTCGACGCCGTGCTCGTCGCGACGCCGGACTTCCACCACACGCCGATGATGGTCACCGCGCTCAAGCACAAGAAACATCTCTACGGCCAGAAACCCCTCGTGCATCAGCTCGACGAGCTGCGCATGATGCGCGACGCCCTCGCCGTCCGGCCCGGCTCCATCACGCAGATGGGCAACCAGCGCTCCTGCAACCCCGGCCGCATGCAGGCCGTCGAGCTGCTCCGCAAGAACCAGCTCGGCAAACCCGTCGAGGCGTGGGTCTGGACCGGCGGGGTCTCGCGCGGCACTTACTTCGGCGACCCGTGGGCCGACTACACGCCCGCCAAGCCCGTGCCTGATTACCTCGACTGGGACCTCTGGAACGGCCCGCTCGCCAAACCGCTTCCCTACAGCGACGACCTCGCGCCGCGCCGCTGGCGTTCGTTCTGGGAAACCGGTGGCGGCCAGCTCGCGGACTGGGGCTGCCACCTGCTCGACTTGCTCTACTTCGCCTACGACCTCCCGTCGCCCGAGGCCGTCCTCACGCACACGCCCAAGCCCTCGAACACCAGCCACACGTCGCACAACCAGAGCACCATTACCTACGCCGGCCGCAACCAGTTCGCGCGCGAGAAGTTCGTCGTCCACTACAACGACGACGCCTTGCAGCCGTCCTTCGCCGCGCTCAACTTGCCCCCGCTCAAGGTCGGCGCGAACCACACGATGGTCGTCTGCACCGAAGGCACCCTGCTCCTTCAAGCCGACGGGAAAATCACCGTGTTCCGCAACGGCCAGGTCGTCGCCAACGAGCCGCTCCCCGAGGTCGCGCCGCGCAACCACTGGAAGGACTGGGCCGACAACTGCCTCGGCGCGAAGAAGCCGCTCTGGACCCCGCTGACCATCGGCTGGCGCATCACCGAGCCCGCGCTGCTCGCCGCGAAGGCCACGCGCTTCCCCGGCCAGGAACTGCGCTGGGACTCCGTGAACTTCCGTTTCACCAACCACGACCAGGCGAACAAGGAAATCCTCTCGCGCCAGTATCGCGATGGCTTCGCGCCGCCGACGGTGGCGTGACGCCGTGCCGGCGATTTGCAATCGCCGCAGCCGATTTGCCCCGCCTCGCCCATGAGTCAGCTCCTCTTCTCCCTGGCGTTCCTCGTCGGCCTGTTCTGGCTGGTCGAGCACCTCTGCGGTAACAAGCGCGGCCGGCCTTGGCGGCGGCCACAGATGCTCACGGACGCGCTGCTCTATGCGTTCGATGCGCTGGTGACCAAGCCCATCAATCTCGTGCTTATCAGCATCGCCGCCGTGCTCTTCCTCGTGCCGCTGGGCGTCATCTCGTGGGAGGCGCTGAAGGCCGGGCAATACCAGGGCTTCGGCCCCATCTCCCGGCTGCCGGGCTGGGGGCAATTCCTACTGGCCTTTCTGCTGGGCGACTTCCTGCTCTACTGGATTCACCGCGCCTTTCACGGCGGCAAGCTCTGGCGGTTCCACGCGGTGCATCACAGCTCGGAGCGGCTGGACTGGCTGGCCAGCGTGCGCGGGCATCCCGTCAACGACATCGTCGCCAACGCGCTGCTCTTCTTTCCCTTCCTGCTGCTGGGCTTCGGCCCGGGCGCAGCGGCGGGGGCCGGACCGGCGTTGGGCATCTTCGCGCTGCTCGGCCACGCGGACGTGGACTGGGATTGGGGCCCGCTGCGCCATGTGATGACCTCGCCGGTCTATCACCGCTGGCACCACTCCCGAGACCCGGCCGCCGTGGACAAGAACTTCGCCAGCTTCCTCCCGCTGTGGGACATCGTCTTCGGCACGCACTACCTGCCGCGCGACCGCAAGCCGGGAAACTTCGGCATCGCGGAGCCGGTGGAGCACACGTTCTGGGGCCTGATGAAGCTCCCGTTCCGCGCCGTGCCCTCGGCCCCGCCGCCGGTGCCGCCCGCGCGCCGGGCCTTGCCGGGGACAGCAGATTCCACCACCGTCCGCACATGAGCACCGTGCTTGAAATCAAGTCTGCGATTGACGCTCTCCCGCTGGCCCAGCGCATTGACCTCGTGCAGAGGCTCAACGCCGACGACTTGATTCCGCACCCCGCCCGGCGGGCTGGACCTTGAGGAGGACAGTCCCGAACTGGAAGCAGAGCTCCTGAAGGCGGCGAACCAACCTCACGAGCCGTTTGAGCCCGAAGAGATGCGCGCGATGTGCGAGCAACTGGCCGTTGAACTGCGTGGTGGGAAATGATTTGGCTTCGTGAGCGATGCGGCGGGGAAGAAAGTTTTCGAGAAGCAGGAGAATAACGACTGCCGCCAAAACCTCGTGCAGCCCGTGCCGGACACGAACTACACCGTCCCGAAGGGACATCCGACGATAGCCCGGTGCTTCAGCGCCGGGAAAGGGCGCACGGGGGACGCGTCCCGAAGAGACGAACTGACAATAGCCCACGGCTTCAGCCGTGGGTGAACGTAGCGAAGAAACCAAGCCCCGAAGGGGCGGCTGAACGGTTTCGCGCGCGGCATTTCAGCCGCCCCTGCGGGACTTGGGGCATGCGCAACGCGGAACCCGGCGTTGAAACGCCGGGCTATTCTCAGAGGTCCCTACGGGACGGGGTGCAGCGTGGGCGACGCGGCGGCGCGAGTCCCGCAGGGACGGCTGACAATAGCCCACGGCTTGAGCCGTGGGTAAACGGCCGTCAGCCACAAAGCCCTGAAGGGGCGGCCGATTGATTTCACCGGGGCGTTTCAACCGTCCCTGCGGGACGGATGCCGTGCGGGGTGCCTACCCCGGCGTTGAAACGCCGGGCTATTCTCAGAGGTCCCTACGGGACGGGGTGCAGCGTGAGCGACGCGGCGGGGAGGAAGGGCTTCGAGAAGCAGGAGATTGACGTGTGCCGCCAAAACCTCGTGCAGCCCGCCCCTGACCCGAACTATACAGTGCGCGCGTGGCGGGCGGTAGTGACTTACCTCATGCGTCGGCAGAAGTTCCTTTACGAGTGAAGGGTGGAGTGCTCCTTCGAAGCAATTCTCCACCTACATGTCGAGCGTCTCCATCAACTCCGCCACGCTCATGCGATGATGCTGTGCCACGCTGCGGAGGATGCCCTTGAGGGTGCCGAGTTTGATGGGGCTGTGATTCGGAACGACCTCGTGATGCTCGCCGCCTTGCTGGGTGGTCACGCGGAGATGGGAACCATTCTGGCGCGTCACTGTGTAACCCAACTTCCGCAGCGCCTTGGCCAGGTCAGCGCCGGAGAGATCGCGCGGCGTCTTCATCGGGCCAGCACTTCATCGCGGACGAAGTGGAGGCGGATGATTTTGGGCGCTTGCGCGGGGACATCAAAAAAGCAGTCCGCCGCATCTCGAACCATCAGGCGCAACTCCTCCAAGGTCTCGCCCTGCGTGTGGATGCCGAAGCCCAAGGCGGAGGCGCAATACCCGCCCTCATCCGCCTCCGTGACCTCGAAGATGATTTCGGAATTCATGGCGGCACGGTAGCAGGACAGGGCGCGCGGACAAGACGGAAGGCGGCTTGTGAGCGACGCGGCGGCGAAAACGGGCTTAGAGAAGCAGGAGAATGACGAGTGCCGCCAAAGACCCGTGTGGCCTGAAGGCCGCGCGCCGAAGCCGCACGAACACCCGCCAACCGCCGTGAGCAACCCGCCGAAACCAGCCCGGCAGAACACCCGCCACTGATGGAGGGGATGTCTGGCACGGGTGAAGGGCAAGTTGCTGCGCTATCAATTCGAAGCGCGGCCGGTTTGCTGGGCATTTCCGTTGTGCATGGGCCAGGAGCTTTTCGCGGGGCCGGTGCTGGCGGTCTTCAGGCCGTAAACGGTCCCGTTGTCTGTGCCGAAATAAATCACGCCATCAGGGCCAATCGTCGGTGGGGAAGTAACGCCACCGTCTGTCCCGAAAGCCCAGCGCACCGTGCCGGTCTTGCCATCTAGCGCATAGAGTTTGTTGTCTTTTGAACCCACATAAACAATGCCGTCATCGCCAACGGCGGGACATCCGGTGGCTCCGGCTCGAAACTCCCATCGCTTTGCTCCGGTTTTCCCATCAACGGAAAATACGGTGCCAGTAGGTTCCAGCGTATCCAACCGGCGGACCCATCTAGGCGCGAGGCGAGCTGGGTGAGAAGCTGGGGTGGATGAAACGAAAAACTT
>JAYTIO010000587.1:0-12152 GCA_043731805.1 Pedosphaera sp.
TGTCGGTGCCGAAGAGCACGCTGTCCACGTTGTCCTTGAACTTCTCCAGCATCGTCGAGCGCGGCGTGCCGGTGCCCTGCACGAAGCATTCGAGGCCCAACTCCTCGAAGAACGGCTGCATCCGCTCGGCCAGCTCCTGCATGAGCTTGTAGTTAGTGAACAGGACGAAGGCCTTGCCGTGCGTCTGCCGGATGAAGTGCTTCACCCAATGCTCCAACGCGTCGCGATAGCCCGCGTCGCGCGGGTCCGGCATCTTGTTGGCGACGTAAACGGTCATCTGCCGCTCGTAGTCGAAGGGCGAACCAAGCTGGAGCGGCGTGGCCTGCTCGGCACCGACGCGCTTTTGGAAGTAGGCCAACGCGGATTTCGACTTGGCCAAGTGCGTCCCTTCCGAAGCACCTTCATTCCGCATTCCGCCTTCCGCACTCCGCATTCCTAAAGTGGCGCTCGTCATCACGACGCTGGTGTCGCTCTCGAACAACCTCCTCCGCAGATACTCCGCCACATCCACGGGCGCGGCGTTGAGCGACAGGTTGCGCTGCGACTTGCCGCCGCGCTCGACCCAGTAAACACAGTCCTCGCCACCCTGCGTCAGGAATGTCGCGACGGCTTGCCGCAGCTCGAGCAAACGGCGGTTGCACTCCATCAACTCCTGGCCGGTGTCCACGTCGTCGGAGGCTTTCACCAGCTCGCTCACGGACTCGCGCAGCCGCTGGATGGGCAAGGTCACGTTGTCCTTCACGAGGTCGGGTTGGCGGATGCGGAGTTCCTTCCACTCGCGCCGCACGCCATCGCCGCTGCCGAAGCGCTTGCCGCCGGCCTCGGCTCCCTTTGCGTTCAGTTCGTCGCAGACCTGCTCGACGCTCTGGAAGAACGTCTCCGACTCGGCCAGCAGTTCGTCCACGAGCTTCACGGACTTGCCCTGCCGCAACGTCGCGAGCAGGCCCTTGCCGGACTTCGGATTCCACAGTCGGTTCAGCGCGAAGCGGAGCTGGCCGCTGCTGACGCTCAAGCCGACGTGCTTGGCGGCGACGTTCTCGACCGTGTGGGCCTCGTCGAAGATGAGGAAATCATTCTTGAAGAGGATGCCACCCTCCTGCTCCTCGCTCACGCCGCCGAGCAGCGTGAAGAACAGCGTGTGGTTCAGCACGAGCACATCGGCGGCGAGGATGCTCTTGCGGGCGCGCTGGAAGAAGCAAAGGCCGTGGTCCTTGGCGAAGTCGGACTGGTGGCCGCAAATCTTCGGCGAGCACAGGCCGCGCTCCGAGCAGACTTGCGCCCAGACCTTCGGGTCCGGCTCCAGCTCGAAGTCCGAGCGGCTGCCGTCCTTGGTCTGCTTGGCCCACTCGGCGACGCGCTTGAGCTCCTCCATCTCGGGTGAGGTGAAGAGCTGGTCGGCGTGCTGGAGGGCCTTGTGGAGGCGGCGGGAGCAGAGGTAGTTCGCGCGGCCCTTGAGCATCGCGTAGTTGAACCTCACCGGCGTGGGCAGCGCGCCCAGCACGGCGGCGAGCATGGGCAGGTCTTTCTGCGTGAGCTGCTCCTGGAGGTTGATGGTGTGCGTGCAGACGACGGCTTTCTTCTTCTCGGCAAGGGCGAAGAGGATGGCCGGGATGAGGTAGGCGAGGGACTTGCCGACGCCCGTGCCGGCCTCGACGACGAGGTGCGTGCGAGTGGTGAGGGCGCGGGCGACGGCGACGGCCATCTGCTGCTGCTCGGGGCGAAACTCGAAGTTGCTGGCCTTGGAGAGCAGCCCGGTCGGGCCAAAAATTTCCGCGACCTGCTGGACGAGGTCGGTGCCGGCTCCGGCGGGTTCGTGTTCAATGGCGGCAATCACAGGCGCTCAGTCCTTCGGCGGTTTCACGTTCGCGCCGGGGTCGTTCTTCTTGGGCCGGTGGGTTTCGTATTCACCCTTGCCGAGCTTCTTGAGGACGGTGAAGCCGGCGTTGGTCGCGTCCTTCACGTTGAACTTCTTGAAAATCTTCGGTGAGTAAAAGGTGCCGAAGACCTTGCGCACGGGCTTGCGGCACGCGGGGCACTCCGTGAGCGGCTTGGCGTCGAGCGGGCGGCGCAGGGTGAACCGCCCGCCGCAGGCTTTGCAGTCACCGTCGCAGAGTTCGAATTCGTAGAGTGGCATGGTCTTAAGTCGTGCTCGTAATCCTAATCCTGCTCCGCCCTTCAACTGCCGGGGAGCAGGAGGAAATTGTTCAACTTGCTACGCAGGCCGCGAAGCCCGCGCGGATGCCGGCTTCGTCCAGCTCTTTGCCGATGAAAACCATCTGGTTGCCGCGCGCTTCGCCGACGTTCCAGAAGCGCTCCGGCTCGACATCGAACATCATCTGCACGCTCTGGAAGATGACGCGCTTGGGCACGCCCTGGATGTGCAGGATGCCTTTCGCGCGGTAGATGTTCTCGCCGCCTTTCGCCAACATCTCGTTCAACCACGCCTCGGTCCGCTTCAAGTCCAGCGGGCGCGCGTCGAGGATGTGGAAGGAACGCACCGCGTCATCGTGCCGGCCGGCGTGGTCGTGCGCGTGCTCCTCGTGGCCGCAATCCTCGCCGTGCACATGGTCGTGCGCATGAGCGTGGTCATGCTCACAGTGGTCGTCGCAGTCGTGACCCGCTTCCCCGTGCGCAGGCTTCGCGGGTGGCAGCTCGATGGGTGAATTCAAGTCACGGGCGTGGGTGTTGAAAATCTTGCTCATGTCCACCTGCGAGCGTTCGGTGCGGTGAATCTTCGCCAGCGGGTTGATGCGGCGGATGCGCTGCTCCACGCGGTCGAGGTCGGCGGGCGTGGCGAGGTCGGTCTTGTTCAGGAGAATCACGTCCGCGAAGCCGATTTGGGGGATGGCCTCCGGGGCCTTGTCCAGCACGCTCTCCAAGTGCCGCGCGTCCGCGACGGTCACGATGGCGTCGAGCCGGAGCTTCTCCTTGAGCTGCGGCAGGGAAAACGTGTGGGCGATGGGGCTGGGGTCGGCCAGGCCGGTGGTCTCGATGAGCACGTAATCGAAGCGTTTCTGGCGCTTGAGTAGGTCGGCGAGCGTCTTGACGAGGTCGCCGCGCACGCGGCAGCAGAGGCAGCCGTTGTTCAGTTCCACGATCTCCTCGTCCGTGCCGATGACGAGCTGGCCGTCAATGCCCACCTCGCCAAACTCGTTGATGATGATGGCGCACTTGTAGCCGTGGGGCTGGGTGAGCAAGTGCTGGAGCAAGGTGGTTTTGCCCGCGCCGAGGAAGCCGGTAAGGATCGTGACCGGGATGGCGGAATCTTTCTTGGTGGTGGCCATAGTTAAGCGGGGCGGAAACTAGTGGAGCGCGCGCGCGGGCGCAACCAGCCGAATTGAGACTTGCCACTTCCAACGCCCGTTTGAAGTATCCGCCCGGAAAAGCCACCCAGCCCGGGCAAACGTTGGCCACCGTCGGCACCGGCCCGCACCACGCACCACACCCCCCTCCCCACCTTGTATCACCTCGCCCTCAAGATGCTGCTCGGCGACCGGGCCAAATTCACGATGCTCGTCGGCGGCCTGACCTTCGCCACGATGCTGATGACCCAGCAGAGCGCGGTCTTCTGCGGCATCCTCAAGTGGACCACCAGCCACCTGAGCAACATGCGGGCGCAGATTTGGGTCGTGGACCGCAACGTGCAGCAGGCGAATGAACTCAAGGCCCTCCGCGACACTGACGTGAACCGAGTGCGCTCGGCCACCGGCGTCGCGTGGGCGGTGCCGCTCTACATCACCATCCAGTCCGCCAAGCTCGCCGATGGGAACTTCAAACCCATCCTGCTCGTCGGCCTCGACAACACCACGCTCGTGGGCCGCCCGCCCGTCATCGTGCAGGGCCGGCTCGAAGACGTGCGCCTGCCCAACTCCATCATCCTCGACGAGCTGGGCATCCAGCGCCTGAGCGTCGGACGCGCGAAGCCGCTGGGCCTGGGCGACACCTTCGAGCTGAACGACAAAGAGGCGCGCATCATCGCCATCTGCCGCGCGGACCGGCACTTCTTTGGCTACCCCTACGCCTACTCGACCTACACGCAGGCGCTCCAGTTCGCGCCCAAGCAGCGCAAGATGCTCTCGCTCGTGCTCGCCGAGCCTGCGCCCGGCTGGACGGCCGCGCGCGCGGCCAAGCAAATCCAACTGGAGACCGGCATGAAGGCTTACACCGAGGACGAACTCTTCTGGGCCACCATCTGGTGGCACTTCCGGAACACCGGCATTCCCATCGCCTTCATCTCCATGATCGTGCTGGGCTTCATCGTGGGCACGACGATCTCGGGCCAGACCTTCTACGCGTTCGTCCACGAGAACCTCCGCCACCTCGGCGCGCTCAAGGCGATGGGCGCGAGCAACGGCCTGCTGGCGCGGATGCTCCTCGTGCAGGCCTTCACCGTCGGCTTCCTCGGCTACGGTATCGGCGTGCTGCTGGTAACTATCTTTGGTCGGGCGGTGCTGGCGCGCGGCGAGCCGCCGTTCATGCTCCCGTGGCAACTGCCGGCGGCGACCTTCGCCATCGTGATGGGCATCAGCGCGTTCAGCGCGCTGCTGGGCATCCGCAAGGTCTGGAAGGTTGAGCCGGCCATTGTGTTCCGGGGATGAGATGAGCGCCCCCGCCTCCACCCAACTCGCCGTCCACGTCCGCGCCGTGACGAAGACCTTCGGCACGGGCGAGGCCGCCGTGCCGGCGCTTAAGAGCGTGGACTTCAATGCGCGGCAAGGTGAGCTGCTGATGGTTGTCGGCCCCAGCGGCTGCGGGAAGACAACGCTCCTCTCCGTCATCGCCGGCACGCTGAACTTCGATGCCGGCGAGATTGACGTCTTCGGCTCGCCGCTGCACCAGATGAAGCCGCGCGCCATCACCGAGTTCCGCAAGCGCCACATCGGCTTCATCTTCCAGCAGTTCAACCTCATCCCCACGCTCTCGTGCATCGAGAACGTCTCCGTGCCGCTCCTCATCAACGGCGCATCCCGGCGCGTCGCCGAGCAGAAAGCCGCCGCGATGCTCGACCAACTGGGCCTGCCGGGGCGCGGTCACGAGCGGCACACGAACCTCTCCGGCGGCCAGCAGCAACGCGTCGCCATCGCCCGCGCGCTCGTGCATGCGCCGCGCCTCGTGATTTGCGACGAGCCGACCAGCGCCCTCGACAAGGACACCGGCGGTCACATCATGGACTTGCTCTGCGGAGTCGCGCGCCACCCCGACCGCTGCGTCATCGTCGTCACCCACGACAACCGCATCTTCAAATACGCCGACCGCCTGACCGAGATGGAAGACGGCCGCGTGCAGCGCGTGCATGACCAAGGTGGAAACTACGATGCGGGTGGATGACAGCCTGATTCAACGCTAGGGCACAAAGACGCAAAGACGCGGAGGTTGAGTCAAGGTTGGTTGCCGGGGTAGCTCAACGCTTGTCTCGTTCCCCTTTGCGGCTTTGCGCCCTGGCGTTGAATCGCGTTCCCCGCACCTGACCCAGCATCGTCAGACCGTTGACGCCCGCCTCACATGATCGAGTTCTGCCAGGCGTTGAGCTTCACGCCGGGGTCATCCGCGATGTTCACCCACACATGGACGTGGGGCCGGCCACGGAAATACCAGACGAAGGCGGGGCCTTCGAGGCGCCAGTTGTCATAGACGCCGTCGTTGCCGAGGTCGCCTTCCTGGTAGAAGGCGAGGTGGCACTGGTCGAGCCCGCCGAGGGCCTGGAGACACTGCGTGGCCTCGGCTTGGTCCGACTGGCGGAAGGGTTCGAGCAGGAGGTTGAGGACGCGTTGCAACTCCGCCTTCTGGTCCGGCGCGAAGGCAGCGACGGGACAGCCTTGGAACGCGCCGCCCTTGCCCTTGAAGCCGACCAGCTCTTCGCTGGGCATGCCCTTGATGACGAGCGCCTGCTCCTGGTGTTTGGCGTCGAGCATGTGGAACAGCTTGTTCGCCTCGAGCGCCTGGAACCAAAAGACATTGTTCGGGTGGTGAGGCTTCTCATAAAGCCCCTCGCCCTCGTGGGCGTAGAGAATCGGCCCGCCAAAGGCCACGTGCTCCGCGCTGTCGCCATCGCACCGCAGCGTCATGTGGCGGCTGGTCAGGACGAACTCGGACGGGCCGGCCCCGGGCTCGCCGAAGATGGCGAAGCTCTGGCGCTGGCCAAAGCCGCCGACGTCGTCCTTGAGCTGGCGGTCAAAGCGCGCGTGCCAGGCGGGGTTGGTCATGCCCTCGAAGATCGCGCGGATCAGCGCCTGCTGGTCGCGCGTGAAGAAGTCGCTCTTGATGATGGGCTTGGTGATGCGCCAGTTATTCTCCAGGCGCGTGCGGAGCAGGCCCTTCTTCGGCGCGACATGATCCCAGGGGAAACAAACTTCCTTGCGTTGCTCCGGCTTGAGCGAGGCGTGGAGCAACTTCACGAGCGACTCAGCGGTGGGCTTCACGGCGGGCGCGGGTGTCGGCTGTCCGAGCAACGTGCGCGCTGGGCCGAGCGCGGCCAGCGCGGCCAGCGCGGCGGTGGAGTGGAGGAAGGCGCGGCGGCTCGGGGCCGGATGAAGGGCAGGGGCAACGGGGCTCATGGCGATGGAGTATGGGCTGCCGAGGCTGCCCAGCAAGGGGTTTGCGGGGGTTCGTCAGGAACACGAGCCGCCGCGGCATCGCCCGCAGGCAGACCTGGAAAAATCGCCCTGGCCGTGGCCGCTGCGGACGGGGACCGTCCGCGCGCCAGCGCAACTGGCGCTACTCCGCCGTGATCTTGACGGTGTGCGTCACGGGCACGAACGCCGTCTTGATGGCGGCCGCCAAGGGCGCGCGCTCTTCCTCGGACTTCTTCGCCACGCCTTCCATGTCGGCCTTCGCCTCTGGGCTGCGGAAGAGCTGCTTGATCTGCTTGGTCTCGTAGTTCTGCTTGGCGCTGACGGCGGCGTCCACCTTGCTGAAGGCCTCGCTGAACGGGTTCACCGCGAAGTCGGCGGCGAGGTTCACGCCCTTGGCGAGCTGCTCGGCGCTGTAGCTGCGGGACTCCGCACCCCATGTGACCTTGTAGCTCTTGGCCGCGCCGCCCTTGGCCACGAGCGTGAGGCGGTTCAACTCCTCGTTGAACGGAATGACCGTCATGGCCGAGCGGATGCTGGAGTCGTTCGTGAGCGAGCCAGTGGCGCAGAACGGATAGCGGCTGCTCTTGAGCTGCACTTCGCCGGCCTTCGCGGAAACCACTTCGTGGCCCTTGCTGGCGCTGGCTTTGTCCGCCTTCAAGTCCACCGTGATGGTGCCAATCTCACCGTCCAGCCCGAACGATTTCAGGAACACGTAAGCCATCGCGAAGTGACCCGCCCAACCGGGATGCACGCCGTCCTTACCGGCGATGGCGTAGTTGGTGCCGTATTTCTGCTGGGCGGTCACGCCGGCGGTGAGCATCGGCCAGAAGACATCCGCGAAGCCGACCTGCTCGGAGTCGGCGATGCCCACGCCGAGGTTGCGCAGCTCGCAGAGGTTCAAGTTCTTGGCCTCGACCCCGGCGGCATCCCAGCCGGGGTTGTTCTTGGTGCCGACGCAGCCGGGGGAGCCTTGGATGACGCGCACGCCGTTGGCCTTGAAGCCGCGCACGATGGCGGTGGACTTGTCGCTGTAGGTCTTGCCGATGCGCTCCTCGTAAGGGCGGTAGCCGTGGTCGTTCATGCCGTAGCAAGTGGTGGCAATGGTGGGCTTGAAGCGCAGGCAGTCATTGGTCATCCGGCCCAGGAAGCCGCTGGCGGTCTCGCCGCCCCAGCCGTATTGGCGCGCGGTGATTTCCAGCTCCGGCACGCAGACCGTCAGGTAAGTTTCCATGACGCGCGAATACATCTTCTGCTCCGTGATCGAGTCGCCGCAGATGGCGAGGCGGTCGCCGGGCTTCAGCACGAGGCCGGCGGGCTGCGGGGCCTTGAGCGGCTGGAACTTGGCGAAGTAGGGATTGTTCGGCTTGGCCTCCAAAGCCAGCGCGGCGTGGGCGGCGGTGAAGGTGGAAAGGGTGAGGACGCCGAGGAGGAGCGGTTTCAGTTGGCTGAATTGCATGGCCCGAATCTCCGGCGGAAGCGCACCGGGAGTCAAGCTGCCAGCCGGGGCTGGCGCTGGCGCTGAATCTCCGGGATGGGTTCCCGTCTGGTCTCTCCTGAACGAACCAAATTCCATCCTCGCCAGATCGCGCTGGACTCCCTTTCCCAGCCGCTTTCCGGCTGCCTCCTCCGCCAGCGGCAACGCCACGCTGGCGCTGCCCGATGGCTTGCTGCGCCGGTCGGTGGCCCGGGGCAAGCGCGCGTGACGCGGACGCGCGCCACCGCCTTCCCGAATGTCCCCGCCCCTCTCCGCGCTCCCGCTGCTCGTCGCGCTTGGAGTCCTGCTCCTCGCATTGCTCGCCGAGTGGCTGCACGGGCGGCGCATCCGAGCGGTCGGCCGGTTGGCGTTCGGGCCGACGGGCGCGGCGCGCGGGTGGACGAAACTGGTGCCACTGTTGCGCTCGCTCTCCCTCGCGGCGTTCGCGTGGGGCTTGGCGACGCTGCTGCTGATCAAGCTCGCGGAGAAGGAGGGCGGCAATCGCGACCAAAGCAACAAGGACGCGACGCGCCTCGTCTTCGTCGCCGACCTCTCGCCCAGCATGTATCTCACGGACGCCGGGCCGGAGGGCAAGCTCACGCGGCACGCGCGGATGCGCGAGGTGGTCGAGGGCATTCTCCAGCGCGTGAGCGGCAACCTGCGCTTCGGCGTCATCGGCTTCTGGACGGATTCCCAGCCGGTGGTGATGGAGGCGCGTGACCCGGAGCTCGTCCGCAATGTCTTCAACGGCCTGCCGCTGAGTTACGCGATGCGCGACGGCCCGACCGACCTGGGCCAGGCCCTCAACGCGGCGGTGAAGCTGGTGAGTGATTTCCCCGACAGCAGCACGCGGCTCATCATTTTGACCGACGGCGACTCGGTCAGTCTCGCGCCCATTCTCCCGCGCCCGAAGTCGGTGAAGGAAGTCTTCGTGCTGGGCGTGGGCAATCCGCAGAAGGGCACGTTCATTGACGGCCATCAGTCGCGGCAGGAAGGCGACACCTTGCGCGCCGTGGCCTCGGCGATGCAGGGCACTTACACCGATGTGAACGACAAGCACCTGCCCACCACGGCGCTCGGCGACTTGGTCGTGACACTGGCCCCGCCGCGCAAGGGCCTCACGCCCGCCGAGCTGGCAGTGCTTGCGATGGTGCTGGGCGCGGCGGTGCTGGCATTGATTCCCGTGGCGCTGGAGTTCTTCGGCAGCGACTGGAAGGTGGAACGGCCCGAGTCGGCTGCGGTGAATCGCGCGCGCACGCGGGAAGCCGGGGTGAGCGCGCGATGAGAAAGTTCTTCACCCTGCTCTGGCTGCTGTTCCCTGTGGCAGTGCTCTACTACCACTTCAACCAAGGGCAAATCCAAGTCGCGCGCGAGAAGGCGCACGCCCGCGTCGTGACCCTCCGCGAGCTCGAGCGCGCGAAGGAGCCGGACTGGGAACTCATCCTGGAGGAATACGACCAGCTCAGCGCGCAGCTCCCGGCGCAGGAGACGCCGTTGGTGCGCCACCAGATTCGCCTCGCGAAGGCCAAGGCGCGGCTGGCGATGCTCGACGTCGTCGGCTCCATCACGGATTTGACCGAGCTGTTGCAAGAAGCCGCGCAGGTCCACGGCGACGACGCGAAAGCCACGCGCGCCATCCGCGAGCAACTGGGCAAGGCGCATTACTACGCCACGTATCTACTCAAGACCAACGGCGCGGCGGAGGAGGAGTGGCGGCCCTTCGCCGAGCGCACGCGCCAAATCTTCCGCTACCTCGCCGAGCACCAAGACCCGACGGCGCTGGCCCAATACGAGCAGCGCGTCGAGGCGGAGTTCAACAAGACCCTCCAACGCAAAACACAATGAACCCAAGCTTGTTTCACTCACCCCAAGCCGAGGAGCGCGGACGCCCACGTCCGCGATACGTGCTGCGGACGTGGTCAGCCGCGCTCCTGTGCCTGGGCGGCTTGGCCATCGCACAGGAGAAGAGCCAGCCACCGACCGCCGCCGTCTCCGCCATCAAGGGCGTGAAGGAAGAAGCCGTGGCAAAGGTGAAACCCATCGAGCCGACTGTCACGCCGCCGCCCAAGAACGCCGCGCAGGGCGTGAACAAGATTGATGGCATCGACACCATCAACGGCGTGAAGGCGGACGGCCGCGCGCCGGTCCTGCCGCCGCCGCCAGTCCGACCTCCGCCGCCACCGCCCCCGCCGCCCAAGGCCCCGCCCGTCGTGGGCGTGAAGGGCACGGCGGTGAACGTCGGCGGTGGAACCGTGGGTGCTGGCGGCAGCATTCGCGCGGTCAATGGCGTCGCGGGCATCAACGCAGCGAAGTTGCAGAACCTCGAAGTCGCGTTGCAGATAAAGCAAAACCCCACGCCCGAAGGCCCCGGCAAAGCCAAGGCCGCCGCCGCCTTGCTCGGACCCGGCCCGGGGACCAAGACCGGTCCCAAGGCGGACGGACGCGCTGGCTTTCAGGAATTCGAGAAGCTGCCCAACAAGGGCTCCTGACGCGGCGACCCACTTCATAGCTCCCCGGATTTCCACGCTCCCATGAAACTATCTCAGTTCTCCTCATGCCTCGGCTTCGTCGCCGCAGGCTTCCTCGCTCTTTGCGCCCCGGCCCACGCGCAGCAATCCGCCGCGCTCGACCCCAAGCTCCTCAAGCAATACGAGTCCATCCTCACCCACAAGTTCTCGCGCGAGCTGACGGACATCTTCAACGCACTCGAAAAGGCCGAGCGCACCGACGCCGCCACGCAGACCGCGAGCGACCGGTTCTTCTACCTCTTCCGCACCGGCGACTGGGCGAAGGTCCGCGCGGAGCTCGCGCTGATGCCGCCGGACTTGGCCCGCAAGATTTACGACAAGATGCTCGGCGACCTCACCGAGAAGGCGAAGCCCAACGTCCGCCTCGATGACGTGCTCGGCCTCGCCGACGCGGTGCCGGGTGAACTCACCGGCGACAGCTTGCGCAAGCTCGGCCAGCTCCTCGGCCTCGCCGTGCCCGCGAACGAGAGCTACTGGATTGCCGACCGCCTCGCGAAGGGCACCGAAAAACTCGGCGGCTCGGACCCGGCCAAGCGCCTGCTCGCCGGGCGCGTCCTGCTCGCCGGCGGCTTCAAGGAACTGGCCCGCGCTTACCTGCCGTCGCTCGCGCAGGTGGAGCAATTAGCCGACGAAGGTTTGCGCAACGAGCTGACATCCTTCCTCGCCTCGCAGCAGGAGAGCGAGGCCACGCAGCGCGCACAGGTGCAGAAAATTTGGGACGAGAATCTCCGCATCCTCACGCTCGCGAAGGTCAATGACTGGGAGAAAACCAAGGCCGGCACGGCGCTCGCGCGCGTCATGATGCAAATCCCGCCGGGCACGCTCGCGCCCGTCTTCGCCGACTTGGTGAAGACCAGCCCCGAGAGCGCGGTGCGGCTGGTCGGCGGTTTCGGGCGCAAGCTCCAGAGTGAACTGCGCGGTGAACCAGCCCTGCGCACGGAGAATCTCAAGGCCCAAACCTCCATCGCGACCTTGCTCGCCGACAACGTGGACCTCCGCGCGCAGCCGTGGAATCAGCTCGCGCAGATGATGGCCGAGCACTGGCTGGCCGAGGCGGAGAACACGTTCACGCAGAAGACGTCGCCCACCAGTTCGCGGCCCAAACTCGTCGCGCCCGAGGACTTGCTCCCCAACGCGCCGACGGGCAAGTGGGAGGCGGCGTTGCCCGCCAGCCTGCGCGAGCGGCTCGACGTGGGCCTCTCGAAAATCATTCTCGCCAGCGCGAACTTCGACTCCGCCGCCGAGCGCATCGTCGCGATTGGCAAGCGCACGCCGGACGCGGGCGTGGTGCTCGCCGAGGACTTCCTCACCGTCTGGGCGCAGACCCACAACCCGACAATCTCCGAGACGCTGCGCAAGAAATACCTACTACCCGACGACGCGCGGATTCCCGTCACGCCCATCATGATGGAGAAGAACATCGAGAGCCTCGCGCGCATGATGGCGATTTTCCGGCAGGCGGGCATTGCGCCGAAGGATTATCAGAAAGTCGTCGCGGCCTTCGACCTCGCCTACAGCAACGCCGAGGCTTACCGCACCAGCCACATTGAGAAGGTGTTCGGCCCGCTGGCGAAGATG